>CAIRMK010000202.1 GCA_903879645.1 uncultured Bacteroidota bacterium | reverse complement strand
TTTTATTCAAGAATAATAATTACGCAGAGCTACACAAAGATGGCGCGGAAAAAAACAAAAACTTAGTGAAACCCTGTGAAAACACTCTGTGAAACTTTGTAAAACAAATGAAAATAGGACTGTATTTCGGAACATTTAACCCTATTCACGTTGGGCACATGATTATTGCCAATCATATGGCAGAACATTCTGATTTACAGCAAATATGGATGGTGGTAACCCCACACAATCCCCATAAACAAAAAAGCACTTTGCTAGAGGATTATCAGCGATTGCATTTGGTAAATTTGGCTACAGAAGATTATACTAAAATTAAGGCGACTGATATTGAATTCAAATTACCTCAGCCTAATTATACGGTAAATACGTTAGCACATCTTAAAGATAAATATCCACAGCATGAGTTTTCCTTAATTATGGGTGAAGACAATTTAAAGTCATTTCATAAATGGAAAAACTATGAATTTATTTTAGGAAATCATGATATTTATATGTATCCCAGAATTTCTACAGAAACGGAAACTTTAGACTTAAAAAATCACCCAAGAATTCACAAAATTGATGCGCCAATAGTAGAAATCTCTTCGACTTTTATTCGCGAAAGCATCAAAAACAAAAAGAATATTCGTCCGTTATTGCCTAACAATGTTTGGGAATATGTGGACCATAATAATTTTTATAGGAAGTAAACTTAACATTCCTTTACCACTTGTTCTTCCCTTCATTCCGTAAATTTGTGTTCTAAAATATCGTATTATGAACAATTTCGAATTATACAATCCTGTCAATTATGTTTTTGGCAAAGGACAAACAGAAAAATTAGCTTCCTTAGTTCCAAAAGGTGCCAAAGTATTAGTGGCTTATGGTGGAGGAAGTATCTTTAAAAATGGGGTTCACGACCAAGTGAAATCTGCTTTAAATGGTTTTGAAATCGTAGCCTTTGGTGGCATTGAACCTAATCCAAGATTTGAAACGTTGATGAAGGCCGTTCATATTATCCGTGAACAAAATATCGATTTCATTTTAGCCGTTGGCGGTGGAAGCGTTATTGATGGTGTGAAATTTATTTCGGCTGCGGTTAAATTTGAAGGTGATGCTGCAGATATTTTAAGAAAAAGAATTCTATTTACAGATTTGTCTCAAGTGATTCCGTTTGGAACGGTATTAACATTACCCGCTACGGGTTCTGAGATGAATTCAGGTGCTGTAGTTACAATTGAAGCTACTCACGAAAAATTGACTCTTGGTGGAAATGCATTATTTCCCAAATTCTCAATTGTAGATCCAACTGTCATTACATCTTTACCGAAACGTCAATTGCAAAACGGTGTTGTTGATGCTTTTACACACGTAATGGAACAATATTTAACCTATCAACACGATGCATTATTACAGGATCGATTTGCCGAAAGTATATTGAAAACCTTAATTGAAGTCGGACCAAGTGTAGTAGAAAATCCAAGTGATTATAAATTGGCCTCCAACTTTGTTTGGTGTGCAACTATGGCATTAAATGGCTTGATTCAAAAAGGAGTTCCAAGTGATTGGGCTACCCACATGATTGGTCACGAATTAACAGCTTTATACGAAATTGATCATGCAAGAACTTTAGCGATAATTGGTCCAAATTTGTATAAAGTAATGTTTGACACTAAAAAAGAAAAACTAGCACAATACGGCGAAAAGATATGGAATATCCATGAAGGTTCTATCGAAGCCACTGCTCACAAAGCCATTGAGAAAACCATTGAGTTCTTTCATATCATGGGAATGAAAACCAAAATTTCTGAAAATGCAGAAAATATAGAAAACACAGCTGATTTTATTGTTCATCGTTTTGAAGAAAGAGGATGGAAAGCTTTAGGGGAAAAACAAAATATTACACCTGAAAAAGTTAGAGAAATTGTAGAGATGAGTTATTAATTTTAGTGACAAGTCATTAATAAAATCAAAAGGCGTTCAAGATATAGTTCCTGAACGCCTTTCTCAAACCCCAAAACAAAAAATTTTAACTAACAAAATTTTATGATATCAACCTAACAGAAATCATATAGATAAATAACGCACCTTATTTAATGTTATTGTACTGTAAATCATAAATATAAGTTAAATTTTAATTCCCCTTATTAATCTCAATTAATATCAAGACAGCAACAATCGTTACCCTTTAAAATAATTTCAGTATTTTTGGTTCATCAAACAAACAAATAATGAATCAGAATCCAAAGTTTGCAGTAATTGGTGGCGGAAGTTGGGCTACTGCGATTGCAAAAATGTTGTGTGTTAATCTAAACGAAATTGCTTGGTACATGCGTAATCAATCAGCAATTGACCATATAAAAGCCTACAAACACAATCCAAATTATCTAAGTTCCGTAGAATTCGATACCAATAAACTACAGCTAACTTCCGATATTAATGAAGCTGTGGCTTATGCCGATTATATCATTTTTGCCATTCCATCAGCTTTCTTGAGTGGTGAATTAGAAAAACTAACTGTGAGCTTACAAGACAAAGTAATTTTCTCTGCTATTAAAGGGATTGTTCCCGAAACTTTCTTGATTGTTGGTGAACATTTTCATACCAATTTTAAAATTCCTTACGAGAATATTGGGGTAATAACAGGCCCGTGTCACGCTGAAGAAGTTGCTTTGGAACGTCTTTCCTACTTGACTATTGCTTGTGGTGATTCTGATAAAGCTAAAGTTGTGGCTAAAGTCCTTGCCGGAAATTATATCAAAACTAAAATTTCTGATGATATTATTGGAACGGAATATGCAGCCATGTTGAAAAACATTTATGCTATTGCTGCTGGTATTGCTCACGGATTGGGTTACGGAGATAACTTTCAATCGGTGATTATGAGTAATGCTATTCGCGAAATGAAAAAGTTCATTCGTAAAGTACATAAAATGAAACGTAACATTAATAATTCTGCTTATTTAGGCGATTTATTGGTTACAGGATATTCTGTTTTTTCTAGAAATAGAATGTTCGGAAATATGATTGGAAAAGGATATACTGTAAAATCGGCTATGATGGAAATGAGCATGGTTGCCGAAGGTTATTATGCCGTGAAAAGTGCTTATAAATTAAACCAAGAATACAAAGCTAAAACTCCAATTATTGATGCTGTTTACGAAATTTTGTATGAAGGGAAAGATGCAAAAACTGTATTTAAAAAACTAACCGACAAACTAGATTAACATGAGCGAAAGATGGAAATATCAGATTAAATCGGGTGGCCTTTGGGGTGTTTTTATGGTTTTGTTTATGTCATTTTATGAATTGAAAGAAAAACCATTTTCAGAACAATTAGCCAACCCTAACAATTACATAAGAGCCTTTTTTTATATTGTAACGGGTATATTTCTTTTGGGTTATTTCAATTGGAAGCAAAAAGTGAAACGAGAAAATTCGGAAAAAAAATAACTACCTTACAATTACACCGTCAACAAACAATATAGGTACTTCCTCTACATAATCTGGTGTTATGGTTTGAGCACGGAAAATGAATTTTTTGTCGTATAAAGTGCTTCCGATGAAGTAGGTAACCATAAATTCGTTATTCAATCGAAGTACACTGGTTTCAACCATTTCAATCTTCACCACAGAAACTGCAGGCACATTGGGAAAAGCATGACGCAATAGGGACGTCTTTTTCATTTCCCCATCTACTGTTCCAAAAGCTTTAGAAACGACCATTACGCCGTCTAAATCAAAGTCAGAATCATTGATAAGATAAACATACCATACTTTTTCCATAAAGTCGTCGCTCCATTCTTGAACGGCTGCTAGGAATACATTTTCTACTTCTGGGATATTGATGTCGGATTTCATTTTTAAAGTAACTAATATTTTTATTTGCCACTAAGTCAC
>CAIRMK010000201.1 GCA_903879645.1 uncultured Bacteroidota bacterium | reverse complement strand
CATTTCTTCTTTCTTTTCCATAACGGTATCACGGCCATTTGCGACAAGCTCTCACTCGATTCTGCTACAAGCAAACTGACTCTGGAGGGCCTGAGCATCGTCAACGGCTGTCAGTCGATCAACACTATCTTTGCTTGTTCCGAGAAGATCAAGAGATCAAACAATTCCTATGTCCTGTTCCGGTTCTACGAGATTCCGCAGGCCGACATCGCAGACCGCATCAGCATCTTCACCAATAACTGTTTTTAAATCGTCAATTTCAAGTTTACCACCAAATCTAGCTATTACACCGGATTCTTCAGAAACACCACCCGCAACCCCACCAACGTGGAATGTTCTAAGTGTTAACTGAGTTCCTGGCTCTCCAATAGACTGCGCAGCGATAACACCAACAGCTTCTCCTTTTTGAGTCATTTTTCCAGTTGCTAAGTTTCTACCGTAACATTTAGCACAAATACCTTTTTTAGCTTCACAAACTAGTGGAGAACGCACTTCTACTTTTTCAATAGGAGATTCTTCAATGTTTTTCACAATCGCCTCAGTAATTTGTTCTCCTGCATGCACCAAAATAGTTGAATCTAAAGGATTAATAACATCTTGCAACGCTACACGTCCTAAAATTCTTTCTCCAAGAGTTTCAACGATTTCTTCATTTTTCTTTAAAGCAGAAACTTCAATACCTCTTAAAGTACCACAATCTACAGAGTTTACGATAACGTCTTGAGAAACGTCATGTAATCTACGAGTTAAGTACCCGGCATCAGCAGTTTTAAGAGCTGTATCTGCAAGACCTTTACGCGCACCGTGAGTTGAGATAAAATATTCAAGAATTGAAAGACCTTCTTTAAAGTTAGAAAGAATTGGGTTTTCAATAATTTCTCCACCACCTGCAGTTGATTTTTTAGGCTTAGCCATCAAACCACGCATACCTGTTAACTGACGAATTTGTTCTTTTGAACCCCTTGCCCCAGAGTCAAGCATCATATACACTGAGTTAAAACCTTGTTGGTCTTCTCTAATGTTTTTCATTGCTAATTCTGTCAATTGTGCATTGGCAGAAGTCCAAATATCAATAACCTGATTGTAACGTTCGTTATTAGTGATAAGTCCCATGTTATAGTTCATAGAAATACCTTCCACTTGAACACGAGCATCAGCAATCAATTTTGTTTTTTGTTCTGGAATTCTAATATCCCCTAATGAGAATGATAATCCTCCTTTGAAGGCAAATTTATATCCCATATCTTTCATGTCATCAAGGAAAGCAGCTGTTGTAGGCACATTAGTTACCGACAAGATTTTTCCAATAATATCACGTAAAGATTTTTTAGTCAATACTTCATTAATATATCCAGCTGCTTCAGGGACTACTTCATTAAATAATACTCTACCAGCAGTAGTTTGAATAATTTTATAAACTTGCTCACCATTTTCATTAAAATCTTTTGCTCTAATTTTCACACGAGCATTCAATTCTAATCTTCCTTCGTTTAATGCAATATTAACCTCTTCAGCAGAATAGAAAGTTAAATCTTGACCTAATATTTTATGTTCTGGAGTTGATAATCTCTCTTTGGTCATATAATATAAACCCAAAACCATGTCTTGAGAAGGCACAGTTATTGGCGCTCCGTTAGCTGGATTTAAGATATTATGAGAAGCCAACATTAATAATTGAGCTTCCAAAATAGCTTCTGGTCCAAGAGGTAAATGCACCGCCATTTGGTCACCATCAAAATCCGCATTGAACGCAGTACATACTAATGGATGCAATTGGATAGCTTTTCCTTCAATTAATTTTGGTTGGAATGCTTGAATACCCAATCTGTGTAATGTAGGAGCACGGTTAAGTAATACCGGATGTCCTTTAATTACATTTTCAAGAATATCCCAAACTACAGGCTCTTTTTTATCAATTATTTTTTTTGCTGATTTAACTGTTTTAACAATCCCTCTTTCAATTAATTTACGAATAACGAAAGGTTTATATAGTTCAGCAGCCATATCTTTTGGAAGACCACATTCAAATAATTTCATTTCTGGTCCAACAACAATTACTGAACGAGCAGAATAATCCACACGTTTTCCTAATAAGTTTTGACGGAAGCGACCTTGCTTACCTTTTAAAGAGTCAGACAAAGATTTTAATGGTCTGTTTGATTCAGTTTTAACAGCTGAGGCTTTACGAGTGTTGTCAAATAATGAATCTACAGATTCTTGCAACATACGTTTTTCATTTCTTAAGATAACTTCAGGAGCTTTAATCTCCATTAATCTTTTTAAACGGTTGTTTCTAATGATAACTCTACGATACAAATCATTCAAATCAGACGTTGCAAAACGACCTCCATCAAGAGGCACTAAAGGACGCAATTCTGGTGGAATAACTGGAATTACTTTAAGAATCATCCATTCTGGACGATTTTCTCTGTTTAAGTTAGAGTCACGAAAAGATTCAACTACTTGTAGCCTTTTTAAAGCTTCTGTTTTTCTTTGTTTAGAAGTTTCATTGTTTGCGCTATGTCTTAACTCATACGAAAGTGCATCTAAATCAGTTCTTGCCAACAAGTCCATAATACATTCAGCTCCCATTTTGGCAACAAATTTATTAGGATCAAAATCATCAAGATATTGATTTTCCATCGGAAGAGTATCCAAAATATTCAAATATTCTTCTTCTGTTAAAAAGTCTAAACGTTGTAAAGATTCACCTTCTGCATTTTTTGCAATACCCGCTTGAATAACTACATATCTTTCATAGTAGATAATCATGTCTAATTTCTTAGAAGGCAATCCAAGAATGTAACCAATTTTGTTTGGAAGAGAACGGAAATACCATATATGAGCAATTGGCACCACAAGATTAATGTGTCCTACTCTATCACGACGTACTTTCTTTTCTGTTACTTCAACCCCACAACGATCACAAACAATTCCTTTGTATCGAATTCTTTTATATTTTCCACAAGCACATTCAAAATCTTTTACCGGACCGAAAATTCTTTCGCAAAAAAGACCATCTCGTTCTGGCTTGTGAGTTCTGTAATTAATTGTTTCAGGCTTTAAAACTTCGCCTCTTGATTCAGCTAAAATCGATTCTGGCGATGCCAAACCAATTGAAATTTTTTCAAATCTTTTAGGAGCTGTACCTTTATTATCCTTATTTCTATTATTCATCATAGTTTTTACTATTGATTTATTTGCAATTAAAAATTGATTTTAGACTTATGACTTTATGAATCACTTTGTCACTACCACGGATTACTTCTCTAAACTTCAACCATTTTTTGAAGCGCTAGTTATAAAACTAATTTGTTTTATAAAAAATCGGAACGATTTACGGGTCTAAATCTTAAAAACTCTTATAAATGAGCAATCAGCCCCAAAAAAAAGGGACTGATTACAAAATTTTATTTATTCTTCTAATCTGATATCTAAACCAAGACCTTTCAATTCATGCATTAACACATTGAATGATTCTGGTAATCCTGGCTCTGGCATTGATTCTCCTTTTACGATAGCTTCGTAAGTTTTGGCTCTTCCAATAACATCATCCGATTTTACAGTTAGAATTTCTCGTAAAGTACTCGATGCTCCATAAGCTTCGAGAGCCCAAACCTCCATCTCTCCAAAACGTTGACCTCCAAATTGAGCTTTTCCTCCAAGTGGTTGTTGTGTAATAAGTGAGTAAGGCCCAATAGAACGTGCGTGCATTTTATCATCAACCATGTGTCCAAGTTTCAACATATAGATAACTCCAACTGTTGCTGCTTGGTGAAAACGTTCTCCTGTTCCTCCATCATACAAATACGTATGACCAAATCTAGGGATTCCAGCTTCGTCTGTCAATTCATTGATTTGATCTAAAGTTGCGCCATCAAATATTGGTGTTGCATATTTACGACCTAATTTTTGACCTGCCCATCCAAGAACGGTTTCATAAATCTGACCAATGTTCATACGAGAAGGTACACCAAGTGGATTCAATACTATATCAACTGGAGTTCCGTCTTCAAGGAAAGGCATGTCTTCGTGACGAACAATACGAGCAACAATACCTTTGTTACCGTGACGTCCTGCCATTTTATCCCCTACTTTCAACTTACGTTTTTTAGCGATATAAACTTTTGCCAATTTCAAAATTCCTGCCGGCAATTCATCTCCAACCGTAATTGTGAATTTCTCTCTTCTTAAAGCACCTTGCAAATCGTTTAATTTGATTTTGTAATTATGAATTAAATCGTTTACTAAACGATTAGTCTCATCATCAGCAACCCATTGTCCTTTAGTTAAATGAGCGAAATCTTCTACAGCATACAACATTTTTTGAGTATATTTTTTACCTTTTGGTAAAACTTCTTCACCCAAATCATTCATAACACCTTGAGATGTTTTACCATTTACAATTAAGAATAATTTTTCTATTAATTTGTCTTTTAACTCAACAAATTTAGTTTCAAATTCTAATTCTAAAGTAGATAAAGCATCTTTATCTTGAGTTCTTTTTCGCTTGTCTTTTACTGCTCTTGCAAATAATTTTTTGTCTAAAACCACACCATGCAATGAAGGAGATGCTTTTAACGAAGCATCTTTTACATCACCAGCCTTATCACCAAAAATAGCTCTTAAAAGTTTTTCTTCTGGAGTTGGGTCAGATTCACCTTTTGGTGTGATTTTTCCGATAAGGATATCACCAGGTTTAACTTCAGCTCCAATTCTAATCATACCATTTTCATCTAAATCTTTAGTAGCTTCTTCAGAAACATTAGGAATATCATTAGTCAACTCTTCGTTCCCTAATTTAGTATCTCTAACTTCTAATGAATAGTCATCTACGTGAATAGATGTGAAAATATCATCTCTAACTACCTTTTCAGAAATTACAATTGCATCCTCAAAATTGTATCCTTTCCATGGCATAAATGCAACTTTAAGATTTCTTCCAATTGCTAATTCTCCATTTTGAGTAGCGTATCCTTCACAAAGTACTTGTCCTGATTGAACTCTATCACCTTTTCTTACGATTGGTTTCAAGTTAATAGACGTACTTTGATTCGTTTTTCTAAATTTAATTAACTGGTATGTTTTTTCATCTGGATCAAAACTTACCATTCTTTCTTCTTCGGTTCTGTCGTATTTGATTGTAATCATATTAGCATCAACATACTCAACAGTCCCGTTTCCTTCAGCATTAATCAATACTCTTGAATCAGAAGCAACTTGTCTTTCAAGACCTGTACCAACGATTGGAGCTTCTGGACGCAATAATGGAACAGCTTGACGCATCATGTTAGATCCCATCAACGCACGGTTCGCATCATCATGTTCCAAGAAAGGAATTAATGAAGCAGAAATAGAAGCAATTTGATTTGGCGCAACGTCAGTATAGTGAACAGCGGATGGCTCTACTACAGGAAAATCACCTTCTTCACGGGCAATAACTTTGTCAGCAGTAATGTTACCCTTAGCATCCATTTCGATATTTGCTTGAGCAATCATTTTACCTTCTTCTTCTTCTGCGCTTAAATAAATAGGTTCAGAAACTAAATCAACTTGTCCGTTTGTTACTTTACGGTATGGTGTTTCAATGAATCCCATTCCATTAACTTTAGCATAAACCCCTAAAGACGAAATCAATCCAATGTTTGGTCCCTCAGGAGTTTCAATTGGACAAAGTCTTCCGTAGTGTGTATAGTGAACGTCACGAACCTCGAAACCAGCTCTTTCTCTAGAAAGCCCACCTGGTCCAAGTGCTGATAATCTTCTTTTGTGTGTAATCTCTGCTAATGGATTCGTTTGATCCATAAATTGAGATAACTGATTAGTTCCAAAGAAAGAGTTGATAACCGATGATAATGTTTTAGCATTAATCAAATCGATTGGTGTAAACACCTCGTTATCTCTCACGTTCATTCTCTCACGAATAGTTCTAGCCATACGAGCTAAACCAACACCAAATTGTTGAGAAAGTTGTTCTCCAACTGTTCTAACACGACGGTTTGATAAGTGATCAATATCATCAATATCTGCTTTCGCATTGATTAATTCGATCAAATATTTAATGATAGTAATGATATCTTCTTTGGTTAAAACTTGTTTTTCCATAGGGATATCAAGATTTAACTTTTTGTTCATTCTATAACGACCTACTTCACCTAAGTTGTAACGTTGATCAGAAAAGAACAATTTATCAATAATACCACGAGCCGTTTCCTCATCAGGCGGTTCAGCGTTACGTAATTGTCTATATATGTGTTCAACAGCCTCTTTTTCAGAGTTTGTTGGATCTTTTTGTAATGTATTGTGGATGATTGCATAATCAACTTGATTATTCTCCTCTTTATGTAACAAAATTAACTTTACATCAGCATCAAGAATTTCTTCTACATTATCTTTATCTAATATAGTATCTCTATCTAATATAATTTCGTTACGTTCTATAGAAACAACTTCGCCAGTATCCTCATCCACGAAATCTTCGTGCCAAGTATTCAATACTCTCGCTGCTAATTTTCTACCAACATACTTCTTAAGACCAGTTTTTGAAACTTTGATTTCTTCTGCAAGGTCAAAAATTTCAAGAATATCTTTATCTCTTTCAAATCCAATAGCACGTAAAAGAGTAGTTACAGGTAATTTTTTCTTTCTATCAATGTACGCATACATTACATTATTGATATCTGTTGCAAATTCTATCCAAGAACCTTTAAAAGGAATTACTCTGGCAGAATACAATTTAGTACCATTTGCATGGAATGATTGTCCAAAGAAAACTCCTGGAGAACGGTGTAATTGCGAAACTACTACACGCTCAGCACCATTTATAACAAATGTTCCGCTTGGCGTCATGTAAGGAATCGTACCTAAATAAACGTCTTGAACTATAGTTTCAAAATCCTCATGTTCAGGATCGGTACAATATAATTTAAGGCGTGCTTTAAGAGGTACACTGTACGTTAAACCTCTTTCGATACACTCTTGAATGGTGTAACGTGGTGGATCAACAAAGTAATCTAGAAATTCTAATACAAATTGGTTTCTTGTATCAGTAATTGGAAAGTTTTCCATGAAGGTATTATATAAACCTTCGTTGCCTCTTTCATCAGATTTAGTTTCCAATTGGAAAAAATCTTGAAATGATTTTACCTGAACATCCAGAAAATCCGGATATTGAGGAATGTTTTTAGTAGAGGCAAAATTCAATCTTTCAGTCTGATTTGTTATCATCAATGGACAAAATTTTGATTTAAAAAAGTAATTTTTTGTGTAAAAACACTGTTTAATTCATACTTTTCCTTTTATAATCAGTACATCTTTAAAAATAAACCAGGAAAATTTAGTTCATTTCTTTCATCGTATTGATTAAAATTTTTTCGTATTTTAAACTATTATTATAATAAAATCTTTTATAATTTTATTATACGAAAAATGGTTTAGGTCATTGAGTGATAAAACCCAAGACCTAAACCTAGTTCTAAAACTATGTAAGAGTTATTTTAACTCAACAACAGCTCCAGCTTCTTCTAAAGATTTTTTCAAACCTTCAGCCTCAGCTTTAGTAACTCCTTCTTTAATATTAGATGGAGCACCGTCTACTATATCTTTAGCTTCTTTCAATCCTAAACCAGTTAATTCTTTAACTGCTTTAACAACTGCTAATTTAGAAGCTCCAGCCTCTTTCAATACTACTGTGAATTCTGTTTGCTCTTCAGCAGCTGCTTCTCCACCACCACCAGCAGCAACTACTACAGCTGCAGCAGCCGGTTCAATACCATACTCATCTTTTAATATTGTAGCTAAATCATTAACTTCTTTTACTGTTAAGTTAACTAATTGTTCTGCGAATTGTTTCAAATCTGCCATTTTTTCTATCGTTTAAAATGTTTTGTAATTTATTTTTGTTTACTCGTGCGCGAATTATTCTGCTGATTCTCCTTTTTGCTCTGCATTATTCAACAAAGCAGCAATGATACGTTTAGCAGGAGATTGAAGCAATCCAATGATTTCTCCAATAACTTCTTCTTTAGATTTCAATGAAGCCAAGCTATCCAAAAGGTTATCTCCAATGTAAATTTCACCATTGATATAAGCTCCTTTAAAAGCTGGTTTCTCAGATTTTTTTCTGAAATCTTTAATTATTTTTGCTGGTGCATTAGCAATATCAGCAATAAAAATAGAAGAGTTTCCTTTTAATACTGATGCTAAATCACCATAATCATTTGCAGAAGCTTCCATTGCTTTTTCAAGCAAAGTATTTTTAACAACCTCTAGTTTAATTCCTGCTTTAAAACAAGCTCTTCTTAAGTTTGAAGTAGTTTCTGCATCTAACCCAGAGGTGTCAGCAATATATACAATATTACTATCCGCCAACTTTGCAGTTAAATCTTCTATCGCGATTGATTTTTCTTCTCTAGTCATAATAAAAATTGTTTAACTACCAATTATACTGCCTTAGGATCTAATGCAATAGCAGGACTCATTGTACTAGACAAGTGAATAGACTTGATATAAGTACCTTTAGCTGCAGTTGGTTTTAATTTAAGTAATGTTTGAATAATCT
>CAIRMK010000200.1 GCA_903879645.1 uncultured Bacteroidota bacterium | reverse complement strand
TCTTCGTATGGCATGTTGAATGGATAGTTTCCCCACCCAAATCGGACGAATTTCCAAGCGCAATTAATTCTTTGACTTTATCAAATTCTTCTGGACGTAGCGCTTTTTTTAACTTATCTTCCTCCATTGAAAAGATCTTAGCCAAATTCAAATTGGTTGGAATCAACTTGGCAATTTTGTCCGCTTCAAAAAGAGGTAAATCCAAAACCCTAGCCGTATCACGAACCGAAGACTTGGCCGCCATTGTTCCGTAAGTGATGATTTGTGCCACTTGTTTAGATCCGTATTTATGAATTACATAATCCATTACTTTACTTCGCCCTTCGTCATCAAAATCAATATCAATATCAGGAAGTGAAACCCTATCCGGATTCAAGAATCTCTCAAAAAGCAGATTGTACAATAAAGGGTCAATATTTGTAATTCCGAGACAATAAGCCACTACTGACCCTGCCGCAGAACCACGCCCTGGACCCACAGAAACACCCATTTTTCGAGCTTCGGCAATGAAATCTTGCACAATCAAAAAATATCCAGGATATCCAGAATTTTTTATGGTTAGTAATTCAAAATCTATACGTTCCTGAATTTCTGGTGTAATTTCTTTGTATCTTCTTTTGGCTCCTTCATATGTTAAATGATATAGGTATTTGTTTTCTCCTCGTTTGCCTCCGTCTTCATTGTCTTCCTTTTCAAGAAAGTTTTCTGGGATTTCAAATTTTGGAAGCAAAACTTCACGAGCTAAATTAAATATTTCAATTTTATCGACAATTTCAGCAATATTAAAAATCGCTTCTGGAAAATCTGAAAAAAGTTTTTTCATTTCCACAGCTGACTTGAAATAATATTCTTGATTGGGCAATCCAAAGCGGAATCCACGACCACGACCTATTGGCGTAGATTGCTTTTCACCATCACGAACACATAGCAAAATATCATGTGCATTAGCGTCTTCTTTATTAATATAAAATGAATTATTGGTTGCAACCGTTTTTACATTGTGTTTTTTTGCTAATGAAATCAATGTCTGATTAACACGATTTTCATCTTCCTGATTGTGACGCATTAACTCAATATATAAATCGTCTCCAAAAAGTTCTTTCCACCAAAGCAAAGCTTCTTCGGCTTGGTTCTCACCAAGATTAAGCACTTTGTTTGGAATTTCTCCATATAAACTTCCTGATAAAACGATGAGATCTTCTTTGAATTCTTTAATAATATCTCTATCGATTCGAGGAACATAATAAAATCCTTCCGTATAGGCAATAGAGGCCATTTTCGCCAAATTATGATAACCCTTTTTATTTTTGGCAAGCATCACTACTTGATATCCATTGTCTTTTCGAGACTTATCTTTATGATTGTCACAAACAAAAAATTCGCAACCAACTACAGGTTTAATAATCGTCTCTGTAGCTTGTTCTCCAGCTTCAATGGCTGATTTATTTTTGGCTTCAGCCGATTTATTATGGTTTAAAATATCTCGAACAAAATGAAAAACACCCATCATGTTTCCAATATCGGTCATGGCCACCGCTGGCATTTTATGCTTTACGGCTGCAGCAACTAAATCTTTAACGGAAACCGTTGATTGTAAAACTGAAAATTGGGTATGATTATGAAGATGTACAAAATCAGTGTCAATTAGAATTTGTTTGTTCTCAGAAAGAGTTTCTTTGGATATTGGGACATGTTCTTTTTCTCCAAATTGTTGTCGAATTTTATCAGACGCTTCTTTAAGATTAATATGTTGTAATCCAATTAACTGAAATGGTCTAGGGTTTTTTAGTTTAAAACTTTCAAAATAGTCTTGTTCGACGCCAAGTTCTTTTTTAGTAAAATTTTCAGTACGAATTAGCTCAAAGAAACAACGAGTTGTAGCTTCAACATCGGCAGTAGCGTTATGGGCCTCTGCAAAGGGTTCATTGAAAAGATATTGATGTAATTCGGTTAATGTGGGTAGTTTGAACTTTCCTCCACGTCCGCCTGGAAGTTTTAAAAGAGCTGCTGTAACTTCTGTACAAGTATCTAAAATAGGCATTTGAGACATTGGCGAATCCATTCCCTCGCGATAGAATTCACAGCCAATAATGTTGATGTCAAAACCAACATTTTGACCCACAATATATTTGGCTTTCGACAAAGCAATATTGAATTTTTCCAACATGGCCGAAAGCTGAATTCCTTGTTCTTCTGCTAATTCAGTAGAAATTCCATGAATTCTTTCTGCATCATATGGAATATTGAAACCGTCTGGTTGCACCAAATAATCATGATGTTCGACAAGATTTCCCATTTCGTCATGTAATTGCCAAGCAATTTGTATACATCTAGGCCAGTTATCAGTATCTGAAATAGGAGCTGCCCATTTTTTAGGCAAACCAGTAGTTTCGGTGTCGAAAATTAAATACATACTTTAAAAAATCAAAAAAATCAAAACAAAAATTTCGATTTTGTTATTCTTCAAAAATACATTTTAAGTATAGAAAAGGCAATTTTAGTTATTAACAAAAACAAAAAAACCATTCAAATTAACGAATGGTTTTTAGTATATAATTTAGTTTGAAACTAGTATCTTCCTCTGTTTCCTCCACCATTACTGTCTCTATTTCCGCCGCCGTAACCACCGCTACCGCCACCGCGAGAATTCCCACCACCATTGTAACCACCACCACTTGGACGGTTGTTAGAAAAAGATTTTCTTTCTCCTTCTGGTTTAGGTTCTGATTTGTTAACTACAATTGTACGACCATCAACAGTTGCTCCGTTCAATTCAGCTATTGCTTTTTCAGCTTCTTCATCGCTTTCCATTTCAACAAAACCGAAACCTTTACTTCTTCCAGTAAATTTATCTGTGATGATTTTAACAGAACTAACCGATCCGTACACTTCAAAAGACTCTCTTAAATCTGCTTCCTCAATACTCCAAGGAAGACTTCCAACAAAAATATTCATAATAATTTTTTAAAATTCTTGTCAAAGATACTCTAAATAAAATGTAATCTACTATAAATTAGACATTAATTATATATTTAACAAAAAGGCCCTCAATAATTGAAGGCCTTTGAAAAATTGAATTTATTATTTTTATTAAGGAGCAGGTAAAACAGGTACTTTATAGAAAGTTCCATATTGAAAATTTACTTGATCTCCCCCTAAAGGATTATTATTAGCATTAATCGCATTGAATTTAAAAGTCCCAGTAACAGTATCTCCCATGTTTTCTGTTATAACAACCTCTCCATTGCTACCTTCTACATTTAGAACTTGTATCGTAGCATTATTTCCTCCACCTACAATAGTAATTAAATCCCCAGATTTGTATCCATTTCCTGGAGATGCGACTTTTACAGAAGTTACAACGCCACTTGCATTTGTAATCACAGAAAGTGTTAATCCAGTTCCTGTTACACCAAGTCCACCAATAGTAGGGTGAGAATTACCACAAGTGTATGTTGTGCCAACCAAAGTGCAATCAGAAACGTAACCTGTTCCTCCTGTTGTCATTCCAATATTCATTTTAGCTACCGGTCCTGTAACAACATTAGTTTGGTACAATAAATTAATACTATTGAAAGAGGATGAATAAGTCGCTTTAGTATTTACATTAGAAGTTCCTAAATAATAGGTTCCCAAAGAAGAATTTGAAATATTCAAATCAACTTCTTCATCTTGTGCCAAAGCAACAAATGAAAGAGCACCAGTTTGAGCAGATTTATAGGCTTTCACATCAATTGCTCTAAACAAAACGCCGTCTCTGTAAGCCTGAAAACCAGGATTATTAAACTTAACATCGTTTGAACAAGAAGAAAACACAATCGAAATTACGATTAGGGAAAATAATTTTTTCATTTTAAAATTGTCATTTACAAATACAAAAATACTCCTTTTAGTGAATTGACATACTTTTTTTAACTAAAAATCAACCTAATTTATTATTTTTTGTATTGCATTAGTTAGAATGAAAAAGTTTTATATCTTTGCACCCTTAATTAACAGAGGTCGAGAACCTCAAAATTTAATCACAAGATTATGTCAGTAAAAATTAGATTACAAAGACACGGTAAAAAACAAAAACCTTTTTACTGGATTGTAGCAGCAGATGCTCGCGCAAAAAGAGATGGTAAATTTCTTGAAAAATTAGGAACTTACAACCCAACTGTTAACCCAGCTATTATTGAATTAAACCTTGAATCAGCGGTACAATGGTTACACAATGGTGCACAACCAACTGATACAGCTAGAGCAATCCTTTCTTACAAAGGGGCTTTATTGAAACACCACCTTGATGGAGGAGTTCGTAAAGGAGCTTTAACTCAAGAACAAGCTGATGCTAAATTAGCTAAATGGTTAGACGAAAAAGCTGGAACTGTTGATGCTAAAAAAGACGGATTGTCTAAAAAACAAGCTGAAGCTAAAGCTAAAGCATTAAAAGCTGAAAAAGAAGCTAACGAAAAACGTATAAATGCTGCTGCTGAAGCTGCAAAAGCTGCTGAAGCACCAGAAGTTGTGGAAGAAGAAGTAGCAGAAGTTACTGAAGAGGTTGTTGCAGAAGTTGTAGCGGAGGAAACTCCAGCTGTAGAAGAAGCACCAGCTGCTGAAGAAGCTAGCGAAGAAACAGAAGCTTAATTTAGTGCGATAATGCGTAAAGAAGATTGTTTCTATTTAGGCAAAATCGCTAAAAAGTTTAGTTTCAAGGGAGAAGTTCTTATCTATTTAGATACTGACGAACCCGAATTATATGAAGATATGGAATCAGTTTTTGTTGAATTCAACAAAAATCTGGTTCCATTTTTTATTGAAAACAGCAATTTACATAAAGGTGATTTTCTTCGTGTTAAATTTGAAGATGTAGATACAGAAGAAGATGCTGATGAAATTATGGGTTGTGAAATTTACCTACCTTTAAATATGTTGCCAAAACTAACGGGTAACAAATTTTATTTTCACGAAGTTATCGGATTTGAAATTGAAGACCAACGTTTGGGTGTTTTTGGAAAAATTGTTTCTATAAACGACACTTCAGCCCAACCTCTTTTTGAGGTCATTAATGGCAATGTGGAAATTCTTGTTCCAATGATTGACCAATTTTTAATCAAAATCGATAGAGAAAATAAAAAAGTGATCATGAACTTACCGGAAGGTTTGGTAGAAATGTACTTGTAGTTAATTTCCGCCTTAGTCATAGTTTGCAAAATTCTTATATCAATATTCATTAATCGTTACTCATTTTGTTTCAATTCAAACAATTTACTATTCAACAAGATCGATGTGGCATGAAAATTGGGACCGACAGTGTTTTGCTTGGTGCTTGGTGTCCTATTGACAATAATCCTTTTTCGGTTTTGGATATTGGTGCTGGCACTGGTGTTTTATCCCTAATGTTGGCACAAAGAAGTAATGCCGAACAAATTGACTCTCTTGAAATTGACGAAAATGCCTATGAACAATGCGTAGACAATTTCGAAAATTCTCCTTGGAGTGATCGATTATATTGTTTTCATGCGGGTTTAGACGAATTTGTTGAAGAACCTGAAGAGGAATACGATTTAATCATTTCCAATCCCCCTTTCTATTCAGAAGATTATAAAAGTGATAATTCTCAACGGGATTTAGCTCGTTTTCAAGACGCCTTACCTTTTAAGGATTTGGTTGAAGCAGCTGATTTATTATTGTCCGAAAACGGAATTTTTGCTGTAATTATTCCTTTTAAAGAAGAAGAAAAATTCATTGAATTGTCTGCCGAAGTTGAACTTTATCCTGTAAAAATTAGTCGGGTAAAAGGTTCACAAAACACACCAATTGTTAGAAGTTTATTGGCTTTTAAACGTTATGATTTAGCAACATTTATAGTGGATGAACTGACTATAGAAACTACAAGACATCACTATACTGATGACTATATCGAATTGACCAAGGAGTTTTACTTGAAGATGTAAAGAATTGCGAGACTCAAAATTTTAATTCTAATTTTACCATAAAAATTGTCATATTCTTAAAATTTATAACATTCGTTGAATGAAATAATAAATATGTTTATGTAAATTTGCACTCATTTAAAAATCCAACCAGATGAAACCAGATTTATTTCAAGCTCCCGATTATTATTTGTTAGATGATTTGCTAACAGAAGAACATAAATTAGTAAGAGATTCTGCTCGTGCATGGGTAAAACGTGAAGTTTCTCCAATTATTGAAGACTTCGCTCAACGCGCTGAATTCCCTAAACAAATTATTAAAGGTTTGGGAGAAATTGGAGGATTTGGTCCTTATATCCCAGAAGAATATGGTGGTGCTGGATTAGATCAAATTTCTTATGGTTTAATCATGCAAGAAATTGAAAGAGGTGATTCTGGAGTTCGTTCTACATCATCGGTACAATCATCTTTGGTTATGTATCCGATTTGGAAATTTGGAACAGAAGAGCAACGAATGAAATATTTACCAAAATTAGCTACAGGAGAATTTATGGGCTGTTTTGGATTAACTGAACCCGATTTTGGTTCAAACCCAAGTGGGATGGTGACCAATTTCAAAGACATGGGCGACCATTATTTATTAAATGGTGCTAAAATGTGGATTTCAAATGCGCCTTTTGCAGATGTCGCAGTTGTTTGGGCAAAAAATGAAGAAGGAAGAATCCATGGATTAATTGTAGAGCGTGGTATGGAAGGCTTTACAACACCGGAAACTCACAATAAATGGTCACTTCGTGCTTCGGCAACTGGAGAATTAATTTTCGACAATGTGAAAGTTCCTAAAGAAAATCTTATGCCAGGAAAATCTGGTCTTGGAGCACCAATGCAGTGTTTAGATTCTGCTCGTTATGGAATTGCTTGGGGTGCTATCGGTGCAGCTATGGATTGTTACGATACTGCTTTACGTTATGCTAAAGAAAGAATCCAATTTGACAAACCAATCGCTGGAACGCAATTACAACAAAAGAAACTAGCCGAAATGATTACGGAAATCACAAAAGCACAATTACTTACTTGGAGATTAGGTGTTTTAAGAAATGAAGGTCGTGCTACAACAGCTCAAATTTCAATGGCAAAAAGAAATAATGTTGATATGGCAATTCACATTGCTCGTGAAGCAAGACAAATTCTTGGAGGAATGGGGATTACTGGTGAATATTCTATCATGCGTCACAGTATGAATTTGGAATCGGTAATTACCTACGAAGGAACTCATGATATCCACTTATTGATTACTGGTGCTGATATCACAGGAATTCCCGCATTCAAATAAAAAATTAAACAATAAATAAAATTGATATAAAAAGCTTCTCTAATACGAGAGGCTTTTTTACATTTACATAAAAATAACAAGATGACTATTCAAACCATCAATCAAAATATTCAGAGCTATAAAAATCAATTGGTTACTCATTCTTTATATGAAAATGTTAGATCAATTGACGATTTACATTGCTTTTTAGAAAATCACATCTATGCTGTTTGGGATTTTATGTCATTGCTAAAAGCATTACAAAATAATTTGACCTGCACTACGACTCCTTGGTTACCCATAGGAAATCCTGAAATTCGCTATTTAATCAATGAAATTGTAGTAGCTGAAGAAACAGATTTGGCGTTGGATGGTTCTAGACAAAGTCACTTTGAAATGTATTTGGATGCAATGCAACAATCTGGAGCAAATACAATTCCAGTACTTAAATTTTTAGAAAGCGTTAAAAGCACACAAAATATTTTCGTTTCTATCAAACAAAGCGATTTGCATCCTAATGTAAAATCTTTTCTAGACTTTACTTTCCGAATTATTGAAGAAGGAAAATCACATAAAATTGCTGCTGCTTTTACTTTTGGAAGAGAAGATTTGATTCCAAGTATGTTTACAGAAATTTTAAAAAAATTCCAAACTAATTTCCCTGAAACTAATCTGTCTAAATTGATTTATTATTTTGAACGACACATCGAACTTGATGCTGATGAACATGGTCCGATGGCCATGCAAATGATTTCAGAATTATGTGGTTCAAACGAAACCAAATGGAAAGAAGTTGAAGAAATTTCGATTCAAGCTTTAGAAAAAAGAATTGGACTTTGGAATGCCATTGAAGAACTAATAAGACATAAAGAATTAGAAATGATATAATAAAAAAGCGAGAATAAATTCTCGCTTTTTTATTTATTGTTCTGGTGCTATTTGAATTTCCAATCCGTCAATTTCACTTGTTATTGGAATTTGACAACCCAATCTACTATTGTCTTTTACATGATAGGCTTCTGATAACATAGCTTCTTCATCGTCATTGCGTTCCGTTTTTAAAACATCATTTAAAACATAACATTGGCATGAAGCACACATTGCCATCCCACCACAAACTCCTACAGTACCTTCTGGCGCTAATTCATACATACGAATTAACTCCATCACATTCAAATTCATGTCAGTTGGTGCTTGAACTTCATGAGCAATACCTTCTCTATCGGTAATTTTTATAGTAATATCTTGTGACATTGGTATTAATCAATCGATTTAACAACTGCTTTTTCAGCTTCTTTTCTAGTTCCATCAAATCCGTCAACTCCAGAGACTGTGGTATATTTTAAAACATATTTCTTACCCGGATTAATCCGTTGGTAAACACTTTGACACATTAAAGTTGCCTCGTGAAAACCACATAATATTAATTTCAATTTTCCAGGGTAAATGTTTACGTCACCAATGGCATAAATTCCCGGGATGTTGGTTTGATAATCTAAAGCGTTATTTACTTTGATGGCGTTTTTCTCAATTTCTAATCCCCAATTGGC
>CAIRMK010000199.1 GCA_903879645.1 uncultured Bacteroidota bacterium | reverse complement strand
GTCGATGCAGAAACAATGGCGGGTGACCGAACATTTAATTTTGCCGGAATGTATACCGATACACAAGGGAATACTAAATTTTATGACAACCAAACCGACAATTATCAACAAGATCATTTTCAATTGCATTGGAATGAAAAACTTTCTTCTAAATGGAGTAGCAATCTAGCCATACATTATACCAAAGGAAGAGGCTATTATGAAAATTATAATAACAATGTTCCTGTAAAAGGTTATGGTAATACCCTCCCAACTGAAATGGTAGATGATGGTTATGGGAATTTAGTACCCGGAACTAACTTAATAGATCAAAAATGGTTAGATAATAACTTTTATGGCACTACCTTTTCTCTAAATTATACTCATAAAAAAGTAGATTTTATCTTTGGCGGGGCTTATAATCAATACAGAGGCAAGCATTTTGCAGAAGTAATTTGGTCGCAAGATGCTTCCAACTTAGTTTTGGGCGAACATTACAATGATTATTATGGAAATAAAAACGACGGTAACGTTTTTGCCAAGGTAAACTACCAACTTACTAAAAAATTCAGTCTTTTTGGGGATTTGCAAATGCGAAATGTAACTTATAAAGCCGACGGTGTTGGTGATGCTCCAGTTGATGACCACTTTAATTTCTTCAATCCAAAGGCGGGGCTGAATTATGTGCTCACTTCCCATAACCTTTTGTATTTTTCGTATGCACGAGCCAATCGCGAACCCAACCGAACCGATTATGAAGGTGGAGGAATCGTTAAACCTGAAAAATTAAACGATTTTGAAATGGGATGGCGCCATACTTCTGACAAAATTAAATGGACAACCAACCTTTATTATATGGCTTACAAAGACCAATTGATTTTAACCGGAAACCTTGACGATGTGGGCAATCCCATTCGCTCGAATAGCGAAAAAAGTTACCGTTTGGGAGTAGAATTAGAAGCTACCATGGCGTTTACAAAACATTTTTTCTTTAGTCCGAACATTACTTTAAGCCAAAATAAAAACCTCAATTTGAATGTAGACGGTTCCAGTTATGGAAATAAAGATATTGCTTACTCTCCTAACGTTGTGGCAGGAACAATTTTGATGTACAAACCTAACGACGCCCTACAATTTTCGCTTTTATCAAAATTTGTAGGTGCACAATATTTGAATAATATCGAATTGGACGCGGCAAGACTTCCTGATTACTTTGTGAATGATTTGAATGTATCGTATGAATGGAAACCAAAATCTATTTTAAAATCGATACTCTTTACCGGATTGTGCAATAATATGTTGGGCAAACAATATATCTCTAATGGATATATGTATGATGTTATACCATATTATTATCCGCAGGCAGGAAGGAATTTCTTAGGCGGAATGACCCTGAAATTTTAAAACTAAATCAAATTCATTACTAATTAAACTTCTTGTCTTTGAAAATTCAGTTTCCAACTTCTTAATTTTTTTATGAGAATCGAAACTGAATTTTTATTTAATTATAAACCCTCAAAACACTCCCATTGACATCGACTTTATATTGCTTTAAGGGATATTGTTTTCCTGGACATTGCCCTGTAAATAAACTGTAAGCTGCACTTTCACAACTACATGTTGCCGTTCCTCCACTAATGGTAAGAGTAGAGCAGCTTGTTATTGTTTGATTAGGGCATGATCCATCAAAAGCCATGTAGCCACTTCCCGTATTAAAAACAATAATTCCTTTTAAAGGTCCATTGGCTGGATAAGCTTTTATAGCATTCCCTGAAAAATCTAACCCACTATAACTTGGAAGATTCGTATTAATATCAATAGAAAAACTATAATTAGGTAAATAAGGATTACTATTATTAAACTTGTCTTTACTGCATCCTAAAATAAGGAAAGTGAGAGAAAGAAGGAAAAGTATTTTTTTCATTTTAAAAAAATTATCAAAAGAGTAGTTCAAAAAAATTAATTTCGTTAACTTTGTCTTGCATTAGAAAACAAAAGTAGGAATTTAATAAACATTATATATCTTTGAAAAAAGAAATCCCGTCTTGATGGGATTTTTTCTGTTTTATAATAACGACAAAAAGGTAGTTTTAATATACTACAAACGAAATAATAACTTCTTTTTAACAATCAAAAGAAACTAGAAGTAAAATAAAGAAATGAAATTATGAGCACTGTATCTTATTACACCGCAGACGGATTAAAAAAATTAAAAGAAGAATTAGATTACTTAAAAAGCGTGATGCGACCAAAAGCATCAGCAGATATTGCAGAAGCAAGAGATAAAGGAGATTTGTCTGAAAATGCGGAATATGACGCTGCCAAAGAAGCACAGGGAATGTTGGAAATGAGAATTGCCAAATTAGAAGAAGTATATTCCAATGCAAGATTGATAGACGAAAGTAGTTTAGATCTTTCTAAAGCGCTGGTTTTATCAAATGTAAAAATTAAAAACCAAGCTAACGGAATGGAATTAAAATATACTTTAGTTGCCGAAAGTGAAGCCGATTTAAAAACAGGGAAAATATCAGTAACTTCTCCAATTGGGAGAGGATTACTT
>CAIRMK010000198.1 GCA_903879645.1 uncultured Bacteroidota bacterium | reverse complement strand
TATATTGCGGTAAAAGAAAACGGAATATTAGACAATTTGACATTGCACTATCCTAATGAGGCTGCAAGACATAAATTGCTTGATGTAATTGGTGATTTAGCGCTTATTGGAATCAGAATTAAAGGTAAAGTGATTGCTAATAAACCTGGGCATTATGTAAATACTCAATTTGCAAAAAAACTGTCCAAAATCATTAAGATAGAGCAAAAAAATCAAATCCCAGTATATGATTTAAACTTGCCACCCTTGATGGATATTCACCAAATCATGAATATTCTTCCCCACCGACCTCCATTTTTATTGATTGATAGAATCATTGAAATGAGTGAGACGCATGTCGTAGGGATGAAAAATGTAACGATGAATGAGAACTTCTTCGTAGGGCATTTTCCTGACGCACCTGTTATGCCTGGAGTTCTTATTGTAGAGGCAATGGCACAATCGGGAGGAATATTAGTGTTAAGCACTGTTCCTGATCCAGAAAATTACTTGACTTATTTTATGAAAATTGATAATGTAAAGTTTAAACACAAAGTATTACCTGGTGATACTTTGATATTCAAATGTGACTTGATTTCACCTATTCGTAGAGGGATTTGTCACATGCAAGCCAATGCTTATGCTAATGGTAAATTAGTTGCCGAAGCAGAATTGATGGCACAAATAGCTAAAAAACAATAACTAAAAGTTTATTGTTTATAGTTTATGGTTTGAAAAACCGTAAACCATAAACCGCAAACCATAAACATTAAAAGAAGATATGAATCAACCGTTAGCTTACGTTCATCCGGGCGCAAAAATAGCACGAAATGTTGTAATTGACCCTTTTACAACGATACATAACAATGTAGAAATTGGTGAAGGAACGTGGATAGGTTCTAATGTAACCATTATGGAAGGCGCTAGAATTGGTAAAAATTGTAATATTTTCCCGGGTTCGGTTATTTCTGCTGTACCTCAAGATTTAAAATTTGGTGGAGAAGATTCATTGGCAATTATTGGTGACAATACCACCGTTAGAGAGTGTGTTACCATCAATAGAGGAACGGTAGCTTCAGGGCAAACCAAGATTGGTAAAAACTGCCTTATCATGGCAACTGCCCATATTGCTCACGATTGCCATATTGGTGATAATGCTATTATCGTAAATGGGGTAGCATTGGCTGGACACGTAATTGTAGGTAATTTTGCTATAATCGGTGGTTTGGCTGCAGTACATCAATTTATTCACATTGGTGACCATGCTATGATTTCAGGTGGGTCATTGGTTCGTAAAGACGTACCTCCTTATACAAAAGCGGCTAAAGAACCTTTATCCTATGTTGGTATTAATTCGGTAGGTCTTAGAAGAAGAGGTTTTGCCTCTGAGAAAATCAGAGAAATACAAGATATTTATAGAATTTTATACCAAAAAAATTATAATACGTCTCAAGCTGTGGGTATTATTGAAGCCGAAATGGCGGCTTCTCCAGAGCGTGATGAAATATTAGACTTTATCCGAAATTCTTCCCGTGGAATTATGAAAGGATATTCGGGGGGATATTAAAGAGAGAGAATAGAATATAGAAAATAGAAAATTAATAAACACATATAAAAATGGCATCTACATCAGATATTAGAAACGGATTATGCATTCAATACAATCACGATATCTACAAAATTATCGAGTTCCTTCATGTAAAACCAGGTAAAGGACCTGCTTTTGTGAGAACTAAATTAAAAAGTTTAACTAACGGAAAAGTTTTGGACAATACGTTCTCAGCAGGTCATAAAATTGATGAAGTTCGTGTAGAAACTCATGAGTATCAATACTTATATGCTGAAGGTGATTTGTACAACTTTATGCACGTGGAGAGTTATGAGCAAATTCAATTGAATAAAGCTATTCTTGACGCACCCGATTTACTTAAAGAAGGAACAACCGTTAAAGTTATTATTAATGCAGAAACTGAAATGCCACTTTCTGTAGACATGCCTGCATCTGTAGTGTTAGAAGTAACTTATGCTGAGCCAGGTGTAAAAGGAAACACTGCTACTAATGCTACTAAACCAGCAAAAGTGGAGACAGGGGCTTCTATAAATGTACCTTTATTTATCAATGAAGGAGACAAAATCAAAATTGATACTGCTTCTGGTTCTTATATGGAACGTGTGAAAGAATAATTTTGTTTCAAGTTTAAGGTTTCAAGTTATATTTGGCTTGAGCATGAAACTTGAAACCTGAAACAAATTTTTTATATGAAGTTTTCAAAAAAATATTCTCTTAAAGAGATTGCTGAAATCATCGATTGCCACTATGTGGGAAGCAATGATTTTCCAGTTTATGGAATGAATGAAATTCACGTGGTTACTCCAGGCGATATTGTATTTGTTGATCATCCAAAATATTATGACAAAGCGCTGCAATCGGCAGCTACGGTAGTCTTAATAAATAAAGAAGTAGAATGTCCTGAAGGCAAAGCGTTATTGATTTCAGACGATCCTTTTAGAGATTTTAATACTCTCACCAAACATTTCAGACCCTTTACTGCAGCCAGTGTTTCGGTTTCAGAATCAGCAACTATAGGTGAAGGAACCGTTATTCAACCCAATTGTTTTATTGGACACAATGTTACTATTGGAACCAATTGTATCATTCATTCAAATGTCTCTATTTATGATAATTGCATCATTGGAGATAATGTTATTATTCAGGCAGGAGTAATCCTTGGTGGTGACGCTTTTTACTATAAAAAACGTCCAGAAGGATACGACCAATTGCTTTCTGGTGGTCGTGTTATTATAGAAAATAATGTCGGAATTGGAGCTTTGTGTACTATTGATAGAGGAGTAACGGGCGATACCACTATTGGAGAAGGTACCAAACTAGATAATCAAGTACAAGTAGGACATGATACCATCATTGGTAAAAATTGCCTAATTGCAGCCCAAGCTGGTATTGCTGGATGCGTGATTATTGAAGATGAAGTAACGATTTGGGGACAAGTTGGTACCACGAGTGGCATCACTATTGGGGCTAAAGCAGTCATACTTGGACAAACAGGCGTTACCAAATCGGTAGAAGGAGGGAAGTCGTACTTTGGAACTCCTATTGAAGAATCTCGCGAAAAGCTAAAACAATTGGCCAACATCAAACGAATCCCTGAAATACTAAATCAACTAAAGTAAATGACACCGAAAGAACTGGTTCTTGATTTCTATAGAAATGACTTGCTTTTAGATAAATCGGAAGTGAATGAATTTCTACATCCTGATTTGATTATTGAATGGAACAGTACTAAAGGTTTTATTCAATTGAAGAGAGATGATGTGTTGAATCTATCCGAAGATTTAGCCAAAGCTTACGTTCGTTCCAAGATGCGAATAACTCACATTATCAGTGAAGATAATTTGGTTTCGGTTCGTTATTCACATTTTGTTAAAACCATTGAAAACCCGAGAGAAGAAATGCTCTTAGCACACTTTTATGTCATTTGGGAAATTAAAGACAATAAATTATATCGAGGCTATCAAATGAGTCAATTTTCATAAATCATATATATAAAATTTGCAAAAAAGTAGTAAAAAAACTAATCGGTAATCACTAATTACTAATTACTATTTAATACTTTTGCATCACGTAAAATTAAACACAAAATAACATATACTATCATGAGCGTTTTAGTTAATAAAGATTCAAAAATAATAGTTCAAGGATTTACAGGTAGCGAAGGAACTTTCCACGCGCAACAAATGATTGAATACGGGACCAATGTAGTGGGTGGAGTAACACCAGGAAAAGGTGGTACTTCGCATTTAGATCGTCCAGTATTCAATACCGTTAAAGACGCTGTTGATCAAGCTGGTGCTGACACTACCATTATTTTTGTACCACCAGCTTTTGCTGCGGATGCTATTATGGAAGCTGCTGATGCTGGTATTAAAGTGATTATCTGTATAACAGAAGGAATTCCTGTAGCCGATATGATTAAAGCATATTCTTATGTTAAAGAAAGAGACTCTCGTTTAGTAGGTCCTAACTGTCCAGGAGTAATCACTCCGGGGGAAGCTAAAGTTGGAATTATGCCAGGTTTTGTATTCAAAAAAGGAACAGTAGGTATTGTTTCTAAATCGGGAACCTTGACGTATGAAGCGGCTGACCAAGTAGTAAAACAAGGATTAGGAATCACGACCGCTATCGGAATTGGTGGAGACCCAATTATTGGAACCACTACTAAAGAGGCAGTAGAGTTATTAATGAACGACCCAGAAACAGAATGTATCATTATGATAGGTGAAATTGGTGGACAATTAGAAGCGGATGCTGCTAAATGGATTAAAGCTGATGGTAACCGTAAACCTGTGATTGGATTTATTGCTGGAGAAACTGCTCCTAAAGGACGTACAATGGGTCATGCTGGTGCTATCGTTGGTGGTGCTGATGATACAGCGGAAGCAAAAAAAAGAATCATGAGAGAAAACGGTATTCACGTAGTGGATTCTCCTGCTGAAATTGGTAAAAAAGTAAAAGAAGTAATGGGATAATTTCCTTTTATAAATAAAATACTAAAAGTCTCACATTTTGTGGGATTTTTTTTTGTTTATACACTATCATTTTGGTTCTAATTCATCGAATTTTGAACGTTCATAACGATGTTATTAATTGCTAAAAGGACTTGACCATTTAGGGTCGTTGTAGATAGCAGTTCCTGATAGTGTTTTTAGAAAAGCAATAACTGAACTTATTTCTTGGGTACTTATATATAGTTTTTGTCCAAAACCATTTGGCATTAATCTAGGGTCAAGATTAGTGTTTCCTATGGTTAAATTCATTACTGAATAATGATCAATAATAGCTTGTAGTGTAGGAATACCTCCTGTATGCATAAAAGGACCGTTAGAAGTTCCATCGGGTTTTACTAAATCTCTTAATGAGGGGGCTCTTGTCACTGAAATATCAATTGCTGAACTTCCTATAATTCCTACAATGCCATTGTTTTTGGCATTGGGATCAATGTCAAACTCGGGAGCATTATGACAACTGACACAGCCGAATCCTCCACTAATTCTAGTTCCTGTAGCATCAAAAACAGGAAGAGTCATAAAGGTTGTTTTTCCTTTATTTTCAACGGAAGTAAAGTTGCTAAAAGTAACAATATCACTTGCTGCTTGAGCACGTCCTATATCATATTTGGTATCAAATGATTGAATACTTCTAACAAATTGAGCTAATGCTAATTGTATTTTATCTTCCGTAATCTCTTCGGAACCATATACAAATTTGAACAATTCTTTATAATAATCAATTGCAGTCAATTTAGTGAGTAAATCGGAGAAAGATAGATCACCATTTAAACCACTATATCCCATTTCGGTATGGTTTCTAATAGGCTGTGTGGTTTGAAATTCTAAAGTAGGGGCTCTTTTATCCCAAAAGAATTTATGTTCATTACTAAAACGCGTATTAACCAATCGCATGGTATGCCTAGCAGTTGTTCCATTGACCCCAATACTTGCTACCTCGGTATCGCTAAAAGCATTTTCTTGTTTGTGGCAACTCGCACAGGAAATAGTATTGTTGTTTGATAATTTTTTGTCATAGAATAAGACTCTTCCAAGTGTTGCTCCTTTATCCGTAATAGGGTTTCCAGAAGTATTGTCTTTACTAATATAAGGAGGAATGGTTTGATTGGCATAATTATCTAAATTATTTAAATCGATTTTAGTCCCAAAGGTAGCTTGCACATTAGGATAGGAAGCAACCGATTGATAATTCTCTTCCAATTTACTGCAAGAAAATAATAATGCAATAATTAGTATTGAAAAGAAAAGCCTTAATACCTTCATGAATAATTGAGTTTAAATAAAATTATTTAAAATATAAACCAAATATAATGGTTTAATTTTACTTTATCAAAGATAAATACTTGAGTTGAGTAATGATAAAGGAGAAGTGAAGGAGTAAAGAATTATTCCTTATAAAAAATAGAAGATTTGTTTACAATATCTTTAATAACCGCATCTAATTCATAAGCTGAGTCCAAAATATAAGGGAGAAGTTCCGTTTTTTCTTCAATAATAGAGGCATCATTTATTAATTGAATAAATCCCATAATTCTAGCCAGTGGAGCTCTAACCACATGTGATTGCATCCAAGCAATTTCTTTTAGGATTTCATTTTGCTTTTCTATAGATTCTAGGTATTTTAATTTGTCAGTGACGTCATCAATCAACACTAAAGTAGATTTTCTACCATTATAATCCATAATGTGTGCATTAATATTTACAATCATTATATCACCATTCTTTTTTTGATGTTTGGTTGTAAATTTGGTTACACTATTATTGTTCTTATTTTCATTTTCAATTCTGGTTTTTATAGTATTAATTTCTTCCGGAGGTATAATTTGAAGCATATT
>CAIRMK010000197.1 GCA_903879645.1 uncultured Bacteroidota bacterium | reverse complement strand
TTTTACTTTAGTGCCACTTTGTGTCAAAGGACTTACTTTGAGTTTGGCTTTACCGTCAAAAGTCGGTACTACAACATCACCACCCAAAAGGGCAGTATATAAATCTAAATCAAATGTAGCATACAGATTGTCGTTGTCCAATTGAAATGGAGTCGTGTTTTTAATGACAAAAGTGATGTATAAATCCCCATTAGGACCACCATTACTTCCTGTACCACCTTGTCCATTAATCTTGATGGTTTGTCCGTTTTTAATACCCGCTGGAAGTGTAATGGAAATATTTTTACCATTAACAGTCAAGGTTTTTTTATGAGTTTTGTAAGCTTCGGTTAGATCTAAATGCAATTCGGCTTTGATGTCTTGCCCTTTAAAGCGAGTTTCTCGTTGTCCGGTTCTTCTGCCTTGAGAACCAAACATGGATTCAAAGAAATCGGAGAAATCACCACCGCCAGAAAAATCATCGGAATACTGCTGCTGACCACTTTGTTGGTAGCGTTGTTGCTGTTGCTGTTGTTTTTCAAACTCTTCCGAATGTTTCCAATTCTCTCCATAGGTGTCGTATTTTTTACGATTCTCAGGATCACGCAACACTTCGTTAGCTTCGTTTATTTCCTTAAACTTTCTTTCCGCTTCTTTGTCATTGGGATTAAGATCGGGGTGGTATTTTCGAGCTAGTTTTCGATAAGCACTCTTAATGTCACTTTCCGTAGCGTTTTTATCAATTTCTAAAATTTTATAATAATCTATGAATGCCATAATGTTATTCTTAAAGTGTTTTTTATAAAGAAGGCTACAAGTAAAGTTACGCAATTTTGATGAGAAAAGAAAGAAATAACAACTATTTTTCATGGGTAAACATGGATACACTAATAGAAATAGTACCTTTGTAAAAAAGAAAAGATGACCGATAAACAGCTACTACTTCAATTAGAAAATTGCGCCGATGCTAACGACTTTAAAGGGTTTGAAAAATATTTAGAAGAATTGTTTAAAGTGACGGATGATGCCAATGCCAGCTTGCTTTTATCCGCTTTTTTAATGAACCGATTTACTTCTGCAACGGCTACTGAAGTTTCTAAATTGTTGGAACTGATTATCAACACCAATCCAGAACTAGCCATGATCAACTTTCCCGATAATTGCTTCTTTCAGGCAGCAGTTTTACGCGGTTCTTTTGAGTTATACCAATGTTATATGGACGAAGCAATCGAATCGTATCTTTATGATAAATCTTCCGATGAAGCTTATAAATGCTACATGAACTTAAACACTGTAGCCGACAGGTATAATGCCTTAATCTTTGAAAGATTGCCTAAATATGTGAAAGGGAAAGACTTTCACGGAGCCGTTAGTATCCATAACGAAGAGGAGTCACTATCCATCATCAACGATAATGACTTAGATTTTATGGAACGTACCATAGAAAACTACAACGGAATATTGGGTAGAAGAGACATTTTAAAAGACTTGGAAGCACGATTGATTGACTAATTAGTGATTAGTAAATAGTGATTAGTGAATAGTAAGAAGCTAAAACCCTGAATATACTGATAGGATTGCATGACAAACGACCCACCGAAACTTAACCATTATAGCGCGCTTACCGGAATTAGGGCCATAGCTGCCATGATGATATTTGTTTACCATAATAGAAAGTATTGGAAAGACGATTTACATCCGGTGCTCTTTCGTTTTTGTAGTGAACTTAATCTAGGGGTACAATTGTTCTTTGTCTTAAGTGGTTTTCTGATTGCCAAAAGCTACGGAAGCACACCATTGCAATCGGTCGAAAATTACAAACACTATACTATCCAACGTATCGTTCGCATCATACCTTTGTATTGGTTGTTGCTCACCCTATATTATATCGACCCAATTTTTGGTAGGTACCACTTTTCGGTGACGCATTACCTTTTGCTACAAGGATTTTCATCCACTCATTCGTTAGATGCTATTGCGCAATCGTGGTCACTCACGGTAGAAATGACGTTTTATGCCTTCGCACCATTACTCATGCTCTTGTGGCAAAAACAACTGCGTTATGTAATTCTTTTTCTGGCAGCACTCCTTGGAATTACTTTGTTAGGAGGTTGGATCTGGACGACTTATATAGGTAATAAAGATTGTTATTTGTCTCCCCCCGATTTTGTGATCATGAGCACCTTTGCGGGACAATCGTTATTGTTTGCTGCGGGTATGTCTTTGGCGCACTATCCCAACTTTTGGAATAAAATAGCAGCGATAAAACAGACAACTACTATTGGTGTTGTGGGTTTTATTCTGACCTTATACGCTATTGGATTGTTTCAAACGAGTAGGGTAGACCATGGCACCAATCACTGGCAGGGCAAACTCTTGTTTTTTATTGTAGTACCTGTATTTATTTTGTTGCTATTTCAAGGCTTGATGACACAGCGCACTTATTTGCAACGGTTTTTATCCTCCAAACTAATGGTGCTATTGGGCAATGCTTCTTTTGCCTTCTACCTTGTCCACATTAGTTATGTTAACCTCAAACTCAAATCATGGGTATTCTTTCCCGATAGAAATTTTATCCTGCTTTGGTTGGTTTCCATTGCATTGTATTATGGTTTTGAGAAACCTATTTATAGTTGGTATAAAAAGCGATAATTTATGTCAATAAAAAAAGGCTGTTTCACTCGTGAAACAGCCTTTTTAAAATGAAGTCGTTTAAACTTTTTTGATTGAAGCGAAAAATTAGGGTTTTTGTTTCAGATTTTAGCTTTTTTTCATTGCATAGTGGTGCTACGGAATTAAAAAAAGCTGAAATATGGGA
>CAIRMK010000196.1 GCA_903879645.1 uncultured Bacteroidota bacterium | reverse complement strand
TGCCTGTCCCGCCGCTCAATGTGGCGGGATACCTGAATTAATACTCAAATTTGGTTGAAAGGAGGAGCAATTGAAGCGGCAAGAGCTAATATGAAAGTAAAAGGCATTGTTTCTTTTCATGGAGGTTTATCAAGAGATGATACTAGAACTATAAATCCAATTTCTGCGAGAGTTTTAGTATTACACGGTGCTGATGATCCCTATGAAAGTGAAGCTGAAATAAAATCTTTTCAAAACGAAATGAGAACGGCTAAAGCGGATTGGGAAATGGTTTATTATGCTAATGCAGTGCATTCTTTTACCGACAAAAATGCAGGAACGGATACTAGTAAAGGAGCTGCTTATAATGAAAAAGCAGACAAACGTTCTTGGAAAGCACTGTTGGAATTTTTGAAAGAAGTTTTGTAAAAAAAAACACAATAATAAAAAAAGTCCTGAAGTTAGGTTACTTCAGGACTTTTTTGTTTTTCAGATTAATCAAATTTGTATCTTATTCCTAAGGCTAAATCAGGTCCAAAGTTATTATCTCTATAACCACTATCGCTAAAGTACAATTCAGGTCTTAAATCTAAGGACAATTGAATTGGAACTTCTTTAAAGTTATATTCTATGCCAATGTCTCCGGCTCCAAAAAGGAAAGTACCATTGTTTTTAATACCATTATAGTTGTAGTTCCAACTCCCTAATCCACCACCAACACCTGCATACCAATTAAAGCCATTGTCAATATTCCATACCCATTGGTATAAACCTGCTATTTTTATAGCATTAACATAATTGCTGTTACGCCATCCTAAATCAAATTCTAATCGATTATTTTTAGATAATCCTCTTTGATAAGATACTTCTCCACCAAAACCATCATTATTTCCCAAACGCAAACCCAATGCGTTTTTAGAAATATCCTGTGCTTGTAAATTAAATGCTAATCCAATTAGCATAAAAGTGAACAAAATTAATTTTTTCATAGATACATTAAATTTAAGTTATTCTATAAAGAACGGAATAATTAAACCAATAGTATCTTTATTTAGAATTAGTTTAAGTGATAATTACTTAAAAACTCGTCTTGATTAATTGTTGCAGAAGTTGGAACATTACTAGGAATATTCAAAAGAGTAACAGCTGATGGGTTTAATTCATAATGAATAAGAGTATTGTTATATACAACACCTATGTTTTTACAATAAGATTCAGTCATTACAATAGCATCTTGTGCAGGTAAAACTGTAACAGTTGTAGCGATACCACTTATAACAGTTGGATAGGTAACCGTTAAATTTAATACTAATTTAGTTTTCTTAATATCACTGTAGGTATGTCCATTACTTGTTAAAGAATTCAAATTATCATCAGAAACAGCTCTAAATGTATAATTAAAATTTAAAGGATATGTTTGAGAAGATATTTGAACATTTTGTGTAAAAGAGTTTGAAACTGAATTCAATTCTGTTCCAGAAGTAGCATTATCTTTAAAAATTATAAAGTCACTCAAATTGATTGTAATGGGAGTAGTTGTCAAACCAGGTATTTGTAAATTTACTGTTCCTGTTAATCTCAATCGTGTGCCATCAATTCGAAGAGCGTTATTGTGTAATACATTAGAATAAAAACCTGAAGGTGTTGTTCCAGCTGGTTGTACAGCAGAGCTTTTCATTTTTTTAAAGGTCACAAGGGTATCATTACCAACATATAGAGAGTCTTTACTAGCAGAAGGAGTACCTCCATTTAATGTAGTGGAAACATCATATCGCCAAAAATTATTTAATTTTATGGGCATATACAATGTAGGAACTGCATCTGCAGCATTGGTATTGTCTGTTGTGTCGTTATGGGAACAAGACGCAAGAACTACTATTAGTAACGAAGATAAAAGAAATTTAATTTTCATAATGAATTAAGTTATTAGTTTGAGTGCGAATGTAATAAAAGTTTTGATTAAAAAAAAGCAATCAAAAATTATCAGTAAAGTTTTAAAATCTTATTTTTGTTAAAAACAACCCTACTTATGGCTGGAAATAGTTATGGAACACTTTTTAAAATAACAACCTTTGGAGAATCTCATGGAGAGGCATTAGGAGGAGTTATAGATGGTTGCCCTGCCGGAATTAAATTAGATTTTAATGCAATTCAAGCAGAAATGCAACGCCGTAAACCCGGGCAATCTTCTATTGTAACACAACGAAAAGAAGAAGATGAAGTACAATTTCTATCAGGAGTTTTTGAAGGAACTACTACTGGAACTCCAATTGGATTTATAATACCTAATACCAATCAAAAGTCAGATGACTATTCACATATAAAAGATACTTACAGACCAAGTCATGCTGATTATGTCTATGAAAAAAAATATGGAATTAGAGATTATCGTGGAGGAGGAAGAAGTTCGGCCCGAGAAACAGCTAGTAGAGTGGTTGCAGGAGCAGTAGCAAAACAAATTTTAAAGGATATTAAAATTAATGCTTTTGTCTCATCAGTAGGTAATATATTTATTGATAAGCCTTATCAAGACTTAGATTTTTCAAAAATAGAGAGTAATGCGGTACGTTGTCCAGATGCTAGTACTGCTGAAAAAATGGAAGATTATATAAAGGAAATTAAAAAGCAGGGAGATACAATAGGAGGCACAGTTACTTGCGTGATTCAGAATGTGCCGATTGGACTTGGGGAACCTGTATTTGATAAACTTCATGCCGAATTAGGCAAAGCAATGTTATCGATAAATGCAGTAAAAGGTTTTGAATTTGGTAGTGGTTTTTGTGGTGCAATGATGAAAGGAAGTGAGCATAATGATTTGTATAATGTCGATGGAACAACGAAATCAAATCTTTCGGGTGGAATTCAAGGAGGAATTTCAAATGGAATGGATATATATTTTCGGGTAGCATTTAAACCCGTTGCTACTCTAATTCAAAAACAAGAAGTATTAACCAATAAGAATGAAATCATAGAACAGCAGGGAAAAGGAAGACATGATCCATGCGTAGTTCCAAGAGCTGTTCCTATTGTAGAAGCAATGGCAGCTATAGTTTTAGCAGATTTTTATTTGATTAATAAAACGTATAAATAACTAATGAATACAATCGAAAAATCAAAAAAGTCGATTTTTAGTAATCTTACTTTTCAAATTCTTATAGCAATGGTTTGTGGAGCCTTGTTAGGAATTTTTGTTC
>CAIRMK010000195.1 GCA_903879645.1 uncultured Bacteroidota bacterium | reverse complement strand
CAGGAAAAACAGCCAAGTCTAGCAGTGCCGACATCATTCTAATTTCTCCTTTTGGCGTAGTTAATCCCCATGGGTTTTCAAAATCTTTACCCATCATAATCATTCCTCCTCTTGGTCCTCGCAAAGTTTTGTGCGTTGTAGTTGTTACAATATGACAATAAGGAATAGGATCATTCATCAAACCTTTAGCGATTAATCCTGCAGGATGCGAAATATCAGCTAATAATAATGCTCCAACACTATCCGCAATTTCTCTAAATCGTTTAAAATCCATATCACGACAATAAGCTGAGGCGCCTGCAATAATCATTTTGGGTTGCTCTTTAATAGCTATAGCTTGAATTTTATCATAATCAAACTGTCCCGTTTCTGGCTCAACACCATAAAAACTTGGAGTATACAATTTTCCTGAAAAATTGACTGGTGATCCATGCGTCAAATGACCTCCGTGTGACAAATCAAATCCTAATATTTTATCACCTGGTTTTAGACATGCTGCAAAAACAGCAGTATTGGCTTGTGAACCTGAATGAGGTTGAACATTTACATATTCAGCGCCAAACAATGCTTTAGCCCTGTCAATAGCTATTTGTTCCACAACATCTACTACTTCACAGCCTCCATAATAACGTTTACCAGGATACCCTTCTGCATATTTATTTGTCAAACAGGAACCTGCCGCTTCCATCACTTGGTCACTTACAAAGTTTTCAGAGGCAATTAGCTCTATTCCATGAATTTGTCTGTCTTGTTCGTCAAGAATTAAGTCAAAAATTTGTTCGTCGCGTTGCATTTTTTTTGAATATTTGTTAAAAACTTTTCAAAATTACGAAATATGTTTGTCAAATAAATTCTAAATGATATATTTGATTACAATTTTTTCAACAACAAATCAACAACCCAGATATGCCAAATTTAGCCAATGACCCTAGTAGAAAATCATGGATAAGTGTCCCTGAAAATAGTGATTTCCCAATACAAAACATTCCTTTCGGTGTCTTTCTAACCAAAGAAGATGTCGTTACGATTGGAACAAGAATTGGCGATAGCGCTATTGATATGGGTGCTTTACAACAACTAGGTTACTTTGAAGGAATTGAATTAACTGATGATATGTTCATGCAAGATACTTTGAATGATTTTATTTCGGATGGAAAAAAAACATGGCGATTAGTACGTAATCGTTTAGCTGATTTATTTGATGAAAACAACCCAAAGTTAAGAGACAATATCGAACATAGAGAGTTCGTTATTTTCAATATTAGTGATGTTGAAATGCTTTTACCGGTCCAGATTGGTGATTATACTGATTTTTATTCCAGTAAAGAACATGCAACAAATGTAGGAAAGATGTTTCGCGATCCTGCTAACGCTTTATTACCCAATTGGCTTCACATTCCTGTAGGCTATCATGGAAGAAGTTCAACTATTGTTCCCTCAGGAATTCCTGTACACAGACCAATGGGACAAACTTTACCAAACGGAGAAACTACTCCTGTTTTTGGCCCATCAAGATTAGTAGATTTCGAATTAGAAACTGCTTTTATTACTACGGATGCCAATATAATGGGAGAAAATATTCCAATTAATGAAGCTGAAGATTATATTTTTGGTATGGTGTTACTAAATGACTGGAGTGCAAGAGATATTCAAAAATGGGAATATGTACCACTAGGTCCCTTTTTATCCAAAAACTTTGCCTCTTCTATTTCTCCTTGGATTGTAACTATGGATGCTTTGGAAGCTTTTAGAGTGAAAGGGCCAAAACAAGAACCTACTCCTCTTCCCTATTTACAACAAAAAGGAAAAAATGCATACGATATAAATCTTGAAGTTTTTATTGAACCTGAAAATGCAGCAGCGACTTTGGTTTCTAAATCAAACTTTAAATATATGTATTGGTCTATGAGCCAACAATTAACGCATCATACCTCTAATGGATGCCGAGTAAACTCTGGAGATATGATGGGATCTGGAACCATTTCTGGGCCAACTGAAGATAGTTTTGGCTCGATGCTTGAATTAACATGGAGCGGACAAAAACCACTAAAAATGAGTGATGGTTCTGAACGCAAATTCATTAATGACAATGATACTGTAATCATGAAAGGATATTGCCAAAATAGCTCAGTTAGAATTGGTTTTGGAGAAGTATCCAGCAAATTATTACCTCCCTATGTTAGGAAATAAATAAATCTAAAAGTAAAAGAAGCCTAATAACTAACTATTATCAGGCTTCCTTTTTTATCTTATTTATAAGCGATATTATTTACTACTAACATCATTATAAACGGTTCTGGAAATTTCTCCTATCAAATTAGATAAGGTCTTCATATCTTTCCCTTTTGTCATCACGGTAATTAAATAACCTCTATCATTGAGATAGACAACTGCAGACTCATGCAATTGCTTTTCAACTTCATTACCTGCTTCCCCAAATTTATGGGCTATTTTAGTATGGGCAGGAATTCCTTTTTCAATACCATCTTTAAAGTCACATTGACTTAATAACTCAGCTGCATACTCCGAATTTTAATCGTTAAATATCCTGCATTAAATATAGTTCTCATAAAAAATGAATAATCTCTTACCGTAAAAAGATATTGACTTGAAGAAGCATTTGGGACTTCTACCCCAACATCTGAAAATAATTTTTGCAATGTTTCAGTTTTCATGTTTCTTTCAAGCAAAACCGTAGCTGCATTGTCGGAATATTTAATCATATAGGTGAGCAATTCTTTTACAGTATAACTCTTCCCTAGTAGAATTGTCTTAGATGGAAAATTAACATTCTTACCTACTTGAATTGGCGTATTGTAATCAATAACTTTATTCAAAAAACCAGGATTGTCTTCATCCATTTTTAATATAGTTATTAAGACTGGTACTTTAAACAATGAACCTGGATCATACTTTTCGTTTTCATTAACAATAGTCCATTGGCTGTTGGCTCTCAAATAAACAGAAGCACAAGTTAATCCATTAAATTGCTTGTATTTTTCAATAATCTCAGTAATTTTTCGTTTGGTACCTGCTAAATTATCCGATTCGCAATTTTCATCAACCCACAAAATTGGCTTTACAAATTTGAGTCCTTTTATTCTCTTGATATTATAATCACAATATTTACTTGAATTACTGACTAATGCTTCTTCATTTTGTTTTTTTAACCAATAGTAAACTCCTCCACAAGTAATTAAGGAGAAAATTGCTGAAAATAATACGATTTGAATAATCGAGAATTTTTTAGAATTTAAAGAAATCATTTGTTTTAATGTTGAATATACAACAAAATTAAAACAAATAAATAACCGCAGATTAAGATATTCTCAAAATTAACTTATTTTTTTGTTAAATATGATTTTTTAAATCTTTCGCATCAATAAAATTGTGCGAAACATCATAAATGGATTTTCCTTTACTTATCAACAACAATTGAGGTGATTGATGTACAACCCCAAAACGATTTGCGATTTCATTGGAGATATCTCTATGCTCTAACAAATCTAAAAAGTAAGGAATGATTGTGTCTTCTAAGTCAAAGTCATTTTCAAAATGACGCAATGCCATTCTACTAATACTACATCTAGTACTGTGCTTGAAAATCATAACAGGTTTTACATTCGATGCTTCATTTATTTCATCCAATTGTGCTAAATCCGTTAGTGGCTTCCATCCTATTTTGGATTCTTTATTTTCTTCTTCTGATGTACTAAATATATTTTTAAATAAACTCATATATTGTCATTTTATAAGACTTTTTGTCGTAACTTTAATATGCTTTTTAGCTTAAAATCAGTCATTTTGTCTTAAAATTAGTCGTGGAACATAAATTGTCGAACTCTTTACAAAGATAACAAAATAAATTAAGGTACAGGCGAGGCAACACCTCGTCTTAACAACAAACAATATGAATAGTAATAAATTTACAATCAAATCGCAGGAAGCTTTGCAACAAGCACAGCAAATTGCACAAAGTTTTGGACAACAACAAGTCGAAAACGAACACATTTTTAAAGGCATCTTGGAAGTCGATGAAAATGTAACACCATTTATTTTGAAAAAGCTCAATGTGAATGTAGAACTTTTCAAAAAAATAATTGACAGTACCATTCAAAGTTTTCCTAAAGTATCGGGTGGTGATATTATGTTTTCTCGTAATGCAGGAACAGCTATGAATGAAGCCGAAATCATTGCTAAAAAAATGAACGACGAATTCGTTTCTATCGAGCATTTAATCTTAGCTATTTTCAAATCAAAAAGCAAAGTGGCTCAGATTCTAAAAGATCAAGGTGTAACTGAAAAAGGATTGGAAGCAGCCATTGCAGAAATGCGTAAAGGCGAACGTGTCACTTCAGCCTCCGCTGAGGAAACTTATAATGCTTTGAACAAATATGCCAAAAACCTAAACGAATTAGCTAAAAGCGGTAAACTCGACCCTGTGATTGGTCGTGATGAAGAGATTAGACGTGTATTGCAAATACTAACTCGTCGAACTAAAAACAATCCGATGTTGGTAGGTGAACCAGGTGTAGGTAAAACAGCCATTGCCGAAGGTTTAGCACATAGAATTGTAGACGGTGACGTGCCAGAAAACCTAAAAGACAAAGTAGTGTATTCATTAGATATGGGTGCATTAATTGCTGGAGCCAAATACAAAGGAGAATTTGAAGAACGATTAAAAGCTGTGGTAAAAGAAGTAACTTCTGCTGAAGGCGATATCGTACTATTTATTGACGAAATTCATACGCTTGTTGGAGCTGGTGGTGGCGAAGGTGCAATGGATGCAGCCAACATTTTAAAACCTGCTTTGGCTCGTGGCGAATTACGTGCTATTGGTGCAACCACATTAGACGAATACCAAAAATATTTCGAAAAAGACAAAGCACTCGAAAGACGTTTCCAAAAAGTAATGGTGGATGAACCCGATACTGAAAGTGCGATTTCCATCTTACGAGGTATCAAAGAAAAATATGAAACCCACCATAAGGTGCGAATCAAAGACGATGCTATTATTGCAGCCGTGGAATTATCACAACGGTATATTACTAATCGTTTTCTACCCGATAAAGCGATTGACTTAATGGACGAAGCGGCGTCTAAATTGCGAATGGAAATCAATTCAAAACCAGAAGAATTGGATGTTTTGGATAGAAAAATAATGCAATTAGAAATCGAGATTGAAGCAATTAAACGTGAGAACGACGAAACTAAACTGAAAGGTTTGGGAATGGATTTGGCAAACTTGAAAGAAGAACGCAACGAGATTTTTACCAAATGGAAGTCAGAAAAAGATGTGGTTGACAATATTCAAAATGTCAAACAAGAGATTGAAGATTTTAAAACCGAAGCCGAACAAGCCGAACGTAATGGTGATTATGGCAAGGTAGCAGAAATCCGTTATGGAAAAATAAAAGATGCTCAAGCACAATTGGATACTTTACAAATACAATTAGCAGAAAATCAATCGGGGACATCCTTAATTAAAGAAGAAGTAACTCGTGAAGATATTGCCGAAGTAGTAGCCAAATGGACTGGAATTCCAGTAATGAAGATGTTACAAGGTGAAAGAGAAAAACTCTTAAAACTAGAAGACGAATTGCACCACAGAGTAGTTGGTCAAGAAGAAGCTATTGAAGCAGTGAGTGATGCTGTTCGAAGAAGTCGTGCTGGATTACAAGACATGAAAAAACCGATTGGTTCGTTCTTGTTCCTTGGAACTACTGGTGTGGGTAAAACCGAATTGGCAAAAGCCTTAGCCGAATACTTATTTGATGATGAAAACGCAATGACGCGTATCGACATGAGTGAATACCAAGAGCGTCATAGTGTGAGCCGTTTAGTAGGAGCACCTCCTGGATATGTAGGATATGACGAAGGAGGACAATTGACCGAAGCTGTTCGTAGAAAACCATATTCTGTAATCTTATTAGACGAAATTGAGAAAGCGCATCCTGATACTTTTAATATATTATTACAAGTACTAGACGAAGGACGATTGACTGATAATAAAGGCCGTGTGGCTGATTTTAAAAATACAATTATCATCATGACTTCAAATATGGGAAGTGCCATTATACAAGAGAAATTTGAGAATCTCAAAGGAGGTATTGAAGCGGCAACAGAAGCAGCTAAAGTGGAGGTATTAGGCTTGCTAAAACAAACCGTTCGACCAGAGTTTATCAATAGAATTGATGAGATTGTAATGTTTACACCTTTAACCGCAGCCAATATCAAACAGATTGTTAGCCTGCAATTGAAAAGTGTAACCAAAATGCTAGCACACCAAAACATTACTATGGATGCCACACCAGAAGCTATTGATTACTTAGCCCAAAAAGGATTTGATCCACAATATGGAGCACGTCCGGTAAAACGAGTAATTCAAAGAGATGTCTTGAATCAATTGAGTAAAGAAATATTGGCAGGTAAAGTAACAACTGATAGTATTATTCTATTAGATGCTTTTGATGGAGAATTAGTATTTAGAAATCAAAGTGAAGCAGTAATTACAAATTAATTCATAACCGATTTGTTTAGGGTTAGTTGATTGGACCTGACTGGTTTTAAATAATTAGTCAGGTTTTTTTTTAGTCTAAACTTCTTTAATTCAATTTGAAAATTTTTACATTCATTTTGGAATATTTTCGTTGAAAATTTAACTTTTCAAATTAAATCGAGAGCATCTTTAATTCATTTTGTACTATTTTCGTTGAAAAAATAACTTTTCAAATTAAATAGAGAGCATCTTTAATTCATTTTGTACTATTTTCGTTGAAAATATAACTTTTCAAGTTAAATCGAGAGCGTCTTTAATTCATTTTGTACTATTTTCGTTAAAAAAAATATCTTTCAAATTAAATCGAGAGCATCTTTAATTCATTTTGTACTATTTTCGTTGAAAAAAATATCTTTCAAATTAAATCGAGAGCATCTTTAATTCATTTTGGAAAATTTTCGTTGAAAAAATTAGTTTTTGAATTAAATTTAAAAAATAAATAGCTATTAAAATTAAAAACAAATGTACTAGTAGTTCTCTAAAAACTATATCAACTGCTTTATTCATTCATAGTCGGCTATATTGAACCGGCTCTTAAATACCTAAAATTGAATACAATTAAGAGACTCCTCTACCATCAACTCTTTTATTGCAATTTAATCTATAGTGAGCAAAAGACGAAATATTTTTATTTATTAATACCACATTTTATTTTTGCCACAGGTTATTATTTTGATATAGAAATCGTTTAAACTTTTTGATTGAAGCGAAAATTAGGGTTTTTGTTTCAGATTTCAGCTTTTTTTTCATTGCATAGTTGTGCTACGGAATTAAAAAAAGCTGAAATAATAAAATTAATTTAAAATGTAGTATCAAATTAGATGAGATATAATCGTTAGACATTTATAAAAAAATAGTGAGGCCAATTTGCTATTAGTTTACTTTTATTTGCTTTATACTTCCAACTTTTTTTAAAAGAAAAACGAATCACTTTACAACATATTTAAAATATAGTAACAAAAAAATAACAGTTACTTTGTTAATTAATTATTTAATTTTGTTTTTTATTGAAGTGTTTTAGAAAAATTAAGACTATTTATTTAATCAATACTGAAAATTATTATATTTGACTGCTATAAACTACTTAACGTTTAAAAATAATTGAAATTTAACCATTTCTGATATTTAAATTATTATTGGTAAATGACGAATACTGCATCGATAACTTATAAAAATACTGTGATTTCAACTTGGCTGGATTACATCCAATTGAAATTTGGAGACGCTAATTATTTTGAAATTAATCAAGATAAGGAAGATTGCATTGTAGTAAAGAGCAAAACCAATAATACTGAGATACGATTTTACGGCTATAATAAAAATAATCAAACCATTTTAGATTATCAATTTTCAAATAATGATTGTAGGGGTTGGAGTGGAAAAACTTGTGATAATAAGAATATAAAATATAGAACTTTAAGTCAAGTTAATTTAAACAGGATGGACAAAGT
>CAIRMK010000194.1 GCA_903879645.1 uncultured Bacteroidota bacterium | reverse complement strand
TACAGAAGGTTTAAAAGCAACTAAAAGAGTAATTAACTAGGGGAGAAGAGCTTCCTACTCAATACTAAAACCAGCTGCAGGAATTTCATGCAGCTGGTTTTTTTGTTCCCGCCTGCGCGGGAACGACAGTTTATTTCGCTACGCTCCATCAGTCGGCTAGCACTCCGTGAGGTTCTCGGAGCCACCAACAACCAAAAGTCTACCACCTACCACCTCCAACCTCCAACCTACGACCTGCAGCCTCCAGCCCCGTCGGATAAAAAACATCTTTTTCAGATTAAAAACCACGCGCTGTTTGTATAACGACTTTCTGGGTTAGTTATCGGAAATTTTTTCGTTGGGGGTATTCCCATAGTAGATTTGTCTCAGTAAAATAAACAACTGATATGAACACAACGACTCAAAATATTTCAACTTCAAACACTAAAACAATCGTAATCCTTTTTGTTTTATTCTTGTTAACAAGCGTTGGAATGTTTGGTCAAACAAAAGTAACTACAACGGGTGCAACTGCTGCTACAATTGTAAATGTAGTAAACACACCAGTACAACAAGTAGCTTTAGATTCAGATGTTGATTTTATGAATTGGTTCATGGGAGCTAAACAAACACAAACAGTACAAGACGCTGCTACAGGAACTGACAACACAGTTATCGCTAGAAAAAAACAAATCCTTTCTTCAGGAGTTACTCCAAACAAAGTATTGTACAGAACTTTCGTTAAAAAAGTAATCAGTCAAGAAAGCGCAACAGTATAATTTTAGATTAAATAGAAGTTAGATTAGTTAAGTATGAGGTCTCCTTTATAGGAGACTTTTTACATTTAAAATAGTTGGTAAAAGTTAAATAAATTCATTTACTTTATTTTAACTATAAATAAAATAAGCTCTTTAAATAATGCAATAAACCATTCCAAAAATTCATTCCATTAAGAATTGAAAAACAACAATAAAAAAGAGTTTAAAATGAAAGAGTTTTTTGAATAATGAAGGAAACGAAACCAAAACAAGCTTAAATATTGGAACTACAAATCAAATATTTTTGATTAAAATAACTTCTATAGAGGGAGAAGTAACCAAAAAATACATATTAGGTAAGATTTTATATAGAGTAGAATAGGAGAGGAGAAGAAAAGAATACGTACAAAAACACAAGCTGATTATTTAATCTGCTTCTTAATACTTTCAACATCTTTAATGTCTAAATAAGCACACATTTCATCAACGGTAACAACCTGATGTTTCTCTTTGCTATAATGCTTCATTATTTTAGCGTAAATCAATCGACTAGATCGTTCGCTTTTTCCCGTCAATCGGGCAATATCTTTTGGTACAATACAAATTCTTTGCATGGGCTTGTAATAGATTAAATCTTTCTTTTTTTGGTGCTGTTTTCATATTTTCTTTGTTTGAATTTGTGTTTAATGTTGGTTGTTGTAAAGATAAATACACAAAATATAAAAATCAAGAATAAACAACGAAGTTATTAACAAATATGATAATTTATCAAAACAGTGCAATATTGCATAATTTAACCATTTCTATCGAAATATAGCGTATATTTTTTATTGGTTTGATGTTGCCTGATTAGTTCAACAATTCAGTTATTAACAATAACAAGAAAAAGTTTACGTTTATCAAGCTTTTTCCCAACTTACATCAATCGCCAGTTTCGTTAAATAATCCCCTATTTTTTCTTCTAATTTCTTCCCGATTTATCCCCGAGATATCCCCGAGATATCCCCGACATATCCGCGATGCACTGCGGTGAAATTTTCCTCAAAAAACCAATTCAAATGGTTTTAAAAATTAATTTCATTTCACAAAATAAAATTGGTTTATTAAATAGGTTTAAAATACTTTTCCTCATTGTAAGTTTTTCATTTAAAAATTCAGGTGGCTATAAACTCAAATGATATTATTTTATCATTCCAACGCCTAACTCCTCCAGCGTCACTTAGAGTGAATTTTTAAAATAATAAGGCTAGTTTTTGTTTTTAAAATTTGTATCGAGAAGCTCCCTAAATAGTAAGTCTAACTCCCAATACCTCTAAACCCATTTCGGCAAAAACATACCTAAATCGGCAAAAACATACCAAAACGGCAATAATATACCTAAATCAACACTGATTATCACATAGTGACCTTTTCGGAATTACCATACCAAAAAGTGAAAAAACAAGCAATAAATTAACCTTTCGGCAAAAACAGTCACTTTCGGAAACCCTCATTTGCAAGCACTTAACTCTTGTTTTACATTTGCGTATGTTTAATTCTAAATCCATTAATTATGGCAAAACAAGTCGGGATTTTTCCCATTGAAGGTACGTTAGAAAACGTTAGCTTCTACAAGTCCGAAGAGGGCTTCATGGTCCGCAAAAAAGGCGGAGTGTCTAAAGATCGTATCATGAACGATCCAGCGTATGTAAGAACACGCGAAAACTTAAGTCAATTTGGTCTAAATGCCAAAGCAGGAAAGCTAATTAGGGGAGCTATCCCTACCTTGCTTAAAAAAGGCAAAGACCCGAGAGTCAGTAGTCGATTGTCCAAATTGATGGGCGAAATTGCTAAAGGAGACCACACTTCAGCTAGAGGTCAAAAAAAGGTGGCAGTGGCTGCTGCGGTTCCTGATGGATTAGCGGTGTTAAAGGGTTTTGATTTCAACAAGCGAGCCGTGTTCAAAACCATTTTAGATGCGCCCTACACCATAGATATGGGTAGTGGTGTAGTCAAAATTCCAGCGTTCATTCCAGAGGAAAACCTTAATGCGTCTCAAGGAGCTACCCATGTCAGTTTTCGTTCGGGCTTTGTCTCAATTAATTTTGAAACAAATCAAACCGCTACGTTCTACAGTCACAAGGTACAATTGCCAATTGACTTAACACAAAC
>CAIRMK010000193.1 GCA_903879645.1 uncultured Bacteroidota bacterium | reverse complement strand
CTTCATCTTATGGTATTATTGCAGGAAAAACCTTTGACCCTAGAGCTAATGATCCATATCAAAATTATGTAATTTCATTTGACAGTACTGGGTTAAAACCAGAATTTGTTCAGACTACAGGGATTTCAGGCTCATATAGAACAGCTACTAGCCCAAATGCAATTGCATTAAATACTTGGACACATGTTGCGGCTTCTTTAAATGCAGGTATTATGAAACTTTATATAAATGGTATTTTAGTTGCTACTCAAAATAGTCCTGGGGTACCAAATAATTTACCAAATGTACCATTTGGAATAGGTTGCGGAGTAACTTCTACTTCTCAAACGGCATGTTGTGGTATAATTGGAGTAATAAAACAAGTGAGAGTTTGGAGTACAGAAAGAACACAATCACAAATCGCATCTAATAAAGATATTAATTTATCTGGAAGTGAAACTGGACTTATAGCATGTTATCCAATGAATGAAAGTTCAGGGCAATTAATTAATGATGTTACTCCAAATGGTTATAATTTGATAAGAGGAATAACATCTAGTGTAGAAACTCAAGATCCAATTGCAATATTGGAAATAAATTTAGCTACTTATTTCACTTTTAGTGAAATTACATTACCACCTGTTAATTCACATTATGAAGAAATCTATGCTATAAATTATAATAATGATAATTTTACAGATTTCTTAATATCGTCTTTAGATACAGCAACCTATCCTGCTACTTACACTAATTTACTAGCATTTTCAAATAATGGCAACATGAGTTTTTCGAGTGCTACGCCTTTTGTTGGAAATAGTCAAGTGGTTCATCCTAGGGATTATTGTATAGGGGATTTTAATAATGATAATTTAACAGATATATTTATTGCAGATCATGGAACCGATATAACCCCTTTTCCTGGTGGTCAAAATTTATTGTATTTACAAAATGCATCAGGTCAATTAGTTTGTTCCCCTTCTAATATACCAACTATTCTTGATTTTTCTCATAATACAGCAACCGCGGATATAGATAATGACGGCGATTTAGATATTTATGTTTGTAATATTAATGGTAGTTCAAATATTGGCCCAAGATTCTTAATCAATAATGGAACCGGAAACTTCACTGTAAACACAACTAAAATTCCTTCAAACATTACAAATTTATTAACCAATGAGGTTTATATGGCTAGCAAGTTTGCTGATATAGATAAAGATGGTGATATGGATTTAATTTTGGGTGGGTTAGATGGAAGAGATATACCTAAAGACTTAATTTTACTTAATGATGGTTTTGGTAATTTTACACCAGGAAGTCCTCTACCTAATAGATTTGGAAATAGTGCTTGGGGAACAGTTTCTATAACAGTAGCAGATTTCAATAATGATACTTGGCCAGATTTATTAATGTCTACGCTTTATCAATATCAAACTTGTCAATTACAATTGTTAATTAACAATCATAATGGAACATTTACTGACGCAACTGCCAATATTCCACAAACATGGGGAACTTCAAATACTTGGATAAAAAGTGTTGATGCGGCAGATTTTAATAATGATGGAAAAATTGACTTTGTATGTTCTGTGTATGGGGATACTCAACCAAAATTATTTTTTAATACTGGTAATGCAAATTTTGTCGATGAAAGTGACATATTGACTTTGCCGGCTTATAGTAATATTACTAGTTTAAGAGCTAGAGATTTTGATAATGATGGGAAAATTGATATTGCATTTATGTGTTCATCAAAAGTTGTAATTGCTAAAAACATGCAAAATTACAATGTTTCATTATCAAATAATCAAAATTTTGGAGGAGTTAAAAATAGTAATATTATAATTTATCCCAATCCAACAAAATCAACTTTAAATCTTCAAAATTCTGACAACATTAGTTTTGATAAAATAATAGTGACTGACCTCTCAGGCAAAATTATTATAGAACAAGCCCAAAACACCAATGAAGTTAATGTTGAGAAATTGTCTAGTGGGATGTATATCCTTCAAGCTTATTCTGGAGAAGCAAAGTTTACAAATAAGTTTGTAAAAGAGTAATCTTTAGATAAAATAATAAACCTCGCTTCATTAAAGGAGCGAGTTTTTTTTATTTGTTTTAAGTTTACTTTCTAAAACGTTTTACCCCCTATATTTATCATTCAACCCTCTATTTTCTAAAACCATCGGTTTGATTTTTTCCATTCGGGTGATTTTTGTTTTCTCTTGTTTGGCAGTAGCAATGTATTCTAAGAATTCTTTTTGCTTAAAGGGAGAAAAAGCATCAAAGGCTTTGGCAAAGGCACTGTCCTTTTTTAATTCCTCAGCAAAAAAATCACAGATGACCACTTCCTTTTTCACTGGTTTATGACTCAATCCCTTATTTTCATTGTCAATAGCTTCTTGGATATAGGCCAATAGCAACTTTTCATTAATTTCTTCTTTAGCAGTAAACCGCCATTGGCTCAATGCTTTGGTCACGCCTTCTTGTGCATTGACCAATACTTTAGCCTCATCGTTCAAAAAGACACCATTCATAAACCAAACCCCAAAATAGGATTTGAATCCGCCAACGCCTACTATGTTTTTGTTATTAAGGGTGTAAATTGGGCCTCCCCATTTGGTCGTTTCCACCAATTCCGTCTTCGCCAAGATACCTTTTAAGATTTCTAGCTCTTCTTCCCATTGATTGACTTTGTCCCAAGTGTGTTTTTCTTCCATGATACGCGAAATTTAGGTTGCTAAACAGGAACTAAAAGTATAAAAAAAATCCACAAGTTTCAGTATGCCGAAACTTGTGGGAATTTGTAGTAAGTACGTTGTAATGAGAACTAGTTATTGTTGGAAAAGTCGGTAGTTGCGGTTAATTCTGCAATTTTAACGATAACATCTACTGCTTTTTGCATGCTTTCTACAGGAACATATTCGTATTTCCCATGGAAATTATGACCCCCCGCAAAGATATTTGGACATGGTAATCCCATGTATGACAATCTAGAACCATCTGTTCCACCACGGATAGGTTTAATTAGCGGTGTGATGCCCAATTGTTTCATCGCTTCTTCAGCCAAATCAACAATATACATCATCGGTTCTACTTTTTCTTTCATATTGTAGTATTG
>CAIRMK010000192.1 GCA_903879645.1 uncultured Bacteroidota bacterium | reverse complement strand
GTGTAATCTTTTTGTTTGCGCAACACCAAGTGGCTCAAAAGATTCAAGAATTAGAAAGTCAAAAAACTAGTTTTACCTCGTTATCCGTATTGCATGTTGTGTCATCTTCAGAATATCATTTGGATAAAGCAGTTGCCAATGCTACCATAGCCAGTATTGATAAAAATGTTGTAAACGATATTGTAGCTCATAAGTATCAAAACATAGAATTGACTATTCCTTATAATGGGCAACAAGTTACTTTAGAATTATATCAAGTAGATTTATTTTTTGAGGGATTTCATGTGGATACCGACAAACATAAAAATGTTTCTTATCAAAAAGGAGTCTATTATCGTGGGATTGTGAAAGGCGATTATACCTCGATAGCTAGTTTTAATTTCTTTAAAGATGAATTAAATGGCGTCGTTTCTAACCACAACCTTTCCAATTTAGTAATAGGAAAATTAGATAAGAAGAGCAACACCACCGATTATGTTATTTATGCCGATGCTAATTTGAAAGCAAACCATAGTTTTGGTTGTGATTTTAAAGATGATGAATCTAAACGCGTTCCATCTTACCATAAAACAGCTACAACCACTAGATGCGCTACCATTTATTTTGAGATAGATTACGATTTGTATACTGACAATAACAGTAGCACTACAGACACTACTAATTGGATGACTTCGGTCTTTAATAACGTTCAGACAATTTATGCCAATGATGGTATTACGGTTTCTCTAAAATCAATGTACATCTGGACTACCTTAGATCCTTATGCGGGTGTGGGAACCTCTTCTACCGATTTTTTATATAAATTCCATCAAGTGCGTCCTGTTTTTGATGGAGACGTTGGCCAATTAGTTAGCATTGAACCACAAGGATTAGGAGGGGTTGCAATTGGAGTTAACGGACTTTGTTCTCAAGATAATTACAGTTATGCTGATGTGAGTTTTTCTTATTTAACAGTGCCTACTTATTCTTGGACGATAGAGGTTGTCACCCACGAATTAGGACATTTGTTAGGTTCTCAGCACACCCATGCTTGTGTATGGAATGGTAATAATACGGCTATTGATAACTGTGGTTCTTCGGTATTTGGGTCGGGTTCTGAAGGATATGAATGTATCTCTACACCAGCCATACTGCCAGCTTCTGGAGGGACGATTATGAGTTATTGTCATTTGATTAGTAGTATCGGAATCAATTTCAGTAATGGATTTGGACCTCAACCTGCGGCTGCTATTTCAGATGCTATTAATAGTGGTACTTGTTTGAGTACTGATTGCACTCATACTTGTATCAATACCGTTTCTTCTATTGGAGTAAATACGGTTACTACCACTACGGCTGTGGTTACTTTTGTTGATTCTGGAACTTCTTCTACTAATTGGCAAGTGGCCGTTTACCCTTTGGGAGGTACAGCTACTTGGATCACAATTACCACTAACACTTATTTAGCTACAGGCTTAACTCCGGATACTTATTATATTGCTGAAGTAAGACCCAATTGTTCTTTTGGGTTAATTTCTGGAAGTAGAAAAATGATGTTTGTTACCGCGGCCGATTTTTGTAGCGGACTAGTATTTACCGATTCAGGGGGAGCGACAAACAATTATGATAACATGGAGAATGTAACTCGAATCATTATTCCGAATGTGCCTAACAATAGTATTACTTTAACGTTTACGGATTTTGCTTTCGAGCAGGATTATGATTTCTTATACCTTTATAATGGAAACTCTACTGCGGCTCCTTTATTAGGGAGTTTTACAGGAACCACGCTACCAGGCACCTTTACTTCAACCGCTGCTGATGGGTCATTGACGGTAAACTATATTTCTGATCAATTTTTGAATTTCTCCGGATTTGTTGCCAACATTTCGTGTACCCCCAATTTGAGTGTCAACAACTACAATGGCTATATTGATTTTAGTTACTACCCAAATCCCACCAATGGAAAGGTAGCCATAACATCAAAAACGCCAATCAATGAAGTTTCGGTATATGCTATCACAGGACAATTGTTGTATCAAAGCAAAGTAAATGACATAAATACCACTGTAGATATGGACTCTTTTGCCACAGGAACTTATTTCTTTAAACTGAAATTTGATGGCGACAAAGAAGCTAATTTTAAAGTGCTACGAAAGTAGAATTTATAATGAAAGCCACATTTTTAGATGTGGCTTTTTTATTAGATTATTTAGAAGTTGATTGTAATCAAGAATTACATCTCATCCATCTCTCTCGTTTTTTTAACGATATCTCTTATAATTTCATCCAGCTTATCAACGGAGTCTGTAATATAATCTATGAGTTCTTCATCATCGGTTACCCCTGAGTTGAGGTTGTCTTTTAAAAGACTTATTAAACCTTGTAGATTGGCAAGAGGTGCTCTTACCACATGTGATTGGGTCCAAGCAATATCTTTCAACACCTTATTTTGTTGTTCAATTTTATGTATTCTGTTCAAGGTATCTGTTAAATCAATCATCGCCGCTATTGCCCTAGTTGCTTTACCATTCCTATCTCTTATGAATATCCCTCTGTATTGCACATTAGTACTATCACGGTTGGCTTTTAAAAATTTAAAATCGGTAGTGAAATATTCTTTGGTGGGGTCTTCTACTGTTTTAAATAAATCTTCTAAAACCCTTTCTTTGTCCTCAGAATGAATATTGTTGGACCATAAATGATTGTCATATTTGCTTAGGTCGTATCCAAATATAGTTTGGAATCCTTCCCCCCAAACTACTTTGTCATTTTTTATATCCCAATCGATTATAGCTTCCGCAGTCGCACGAGCAATCATTTTAAAGCGTTCATTACTGTCTAGAATTTCTTGTTCATGTATTTTCTTTTTAGTAATGTCTATTATAATGCCATTTAATTTTATTGGTTTGCCGCTATCATCTTTAACTAAATTAATCCGTTCTAGTACCCATTTTATTTTGCCTGAACCGGTTATTACTCTTCGTTCACTTTCTTTGATGATGAAGTCTTGAAAAGCAATATATAAATTAGGTTCTATATTGGATTGATCTTCTGGATGAAAACAGTTTTTAATGTTGTTTAAGGTTAGTTCAAAGGTTTCAGGATTTACTTCAAATATTTTATATACTTCGTCTGACCATTCGATTTTTGATTTAACCAAATCATTGGTCCAATAACCAAGATTAGCAATCTCGCTAGCTAATTGTAATTTAGTATTGGTTTCAATCAGTTTTCTTTGCATCTCTATTTCGGCAGTAACATCTAAAGCATAAGCTAGCATTACTTTTTTACATCTAAAAGTTATTAAGCTAGTCTCTATTCTTACCTGAATGATGTCACCATTTTTCTTTCTGTGTCTTACAATTTTCGGATAGGCAAAACGTTCATTTTTTAGAGAGATAGAAAGAACTTCTTCCATGATAGGAATGTCTTCTGATGGGCGAATATCTCGTATAGTCATTGTTGAATATTCTTCTTGAGAATAGCCATATATAGTGCACGCTGCTTCATTGACCAATACAAACTGAAGTGATTCTATGTCAAAAAGCCATTTTGGCAATGGGCTATTGTTGAATAGCGACATATATTCATCATGTAACTTTTTTAATTGTTCACTTGATGTTTGTTCTGCATCAATTAATTTTTGATAACATGAAGTGTTTTTGTTGATTTTCTTTTGAGCAAGAAAGTATAGGAATATTGCTGTAATTAGGATTAATAGGAATCCATTGAAGGCTTGAAGTTTCGTTCTTAAATCAATATTGGAAACAAATGTTTCTAGAAAATAATCGGAGGTATTTATGTAGATAATGCTAAAAAGAGCATACAATAATATATTTTTAAATGAGGATATTTCCCTCAAATAACTTTTGTTTTTTTCCATTGTTATTTTGGCTTTGTATCGAATTTCATCGGGCCAAAAGTATATTTATTAATAGAAAAAAAAATTAGCATTAAATTAATTTCGATGAATCTATGGAAATGTTACGACTAACCTTAAAAAACTCGATTAATGACAAAATTTTATACTTAAAAAAACAATAAATCTTATATTGTAGGGTCTAATTATGAGATATTAAAATTTTAGTTAATCAATTACAACTCATCAATCTCCCGTGTTTTTTTAACAATTTCTCTAATGATTTCATCCAGTTTATCGGCTGAGGTGATGATGTAATCCGTAAGTTCATCATCATCGTTAATGCCCGCTTTAATATTGGTTTTAAAAAGACGTATTAGCCCTTGTAGATTAGCTAGAG
>CAIRMK010000191.1 GCA_903879645.1 uncultured Bacteroidota bacterium | reverse complement strand
TCAATATCAAAATCATAGAAGCCGTTTGTTGTTCCAATACTTAATATAGAACCATTTATATTAGCAGATGTAAAAACCTTATTGATTAGACCTTGCTCTTCATCAACCAATCGTATTTTTCCATCCTTGTAAATATTCAATCCTTTTTCAGTTCCAATAAGTAAGTACTCTTTATAGTATTCTAAAAATGAAATTGAATTACCAATTAATTGATTGCGTTCAATTTTCTTAATGATTTTAAATTTTCCAGCATCTTCAATAAGGAATATATCACCAAAAGAATTTGCGACTACCAATTGATTTTTATTGTTTATTGTAGCTTTAATAAGTTCCTTTTCATTCCAAATACCACTCGAATAATAAGAAGTAAAAGCATTGTTTTTATAGGAAAATAGTCCCGAAGACCTCGATACTAAATATTTTTTATTGTTTAAAGATAGAATAGTCGTTACATCTCTAGGATTATTTTTGTTTCCTAAATTAAAACGATTGATTTTCAGCTCTTTCTTTAACTTTTCTACAATTATAACATAGCAATAAGACTGTTGAAAAATTAATTTATTCGGATTGACAATACTAAATGAGCTAATATCAAAGGGATAATACTCAGTTATAATACCATTTTCAGAAACTTTAAATAAACCAATATTTGTATTGACCCATAAATTGTTATCAATTATTTTTAACTCTCTAAATTCAAAACCGTCAATTTTTGCTTGACTAAAAATAGTATAATATTCATATTTTGAAATGTTTCTAAATTTATTAAGTTGGCTATGAGCAAAATCAAAAAAATCTTTTTGAGTAATTTCGGTGTCTATTTTCAATTGATTTAGAAGAAGCAATCCGTCTTTGTGTAAAATAATCCTTTTGGTATTACTATTAGTGATTGAAACAATTTCTAATTTATTTTTATTGAAAGAAGTAGCGTTATAATATTTCAATTGCTTTTTTAAATCAATTTCATAAAATCCTTTATCGGTAGTACCAACATATAAAACATCGTTTTGTTTATCATAATTCAAGCACCAAACTTCATGACTATCCACGCCAAATTGAGCACTTACATTTATTATATTATCATTTTCTATTCTAAAAATACCACCTGTTGAAAAATTAATGCCATTACCAGCAACATAAGTTGTAAATCTTTTGTCAGTAGCAAAATCCCAATAAATAGTATTTCCAAAATAGGTATTTGAAATGTTGTTTTTGAAATAATCTTTAGTAATAGTTTTATTAATGGATTTATTGTTTATGTCCCCGTAGCAAAAAAATAGACTATCCTTAGATTTGTGAATAGAAAAAATATCGGGTTTGTTATGGTTAACAAGAATTATCTTTTTTGAATTTAACTCTACTTTCCATAAACCATCGTTAAAAGTTCCAAAATATACGTTTGAATTGTTTTCAAAAAAACCCATAACTTGAAATTTTCCCTTACTTCCATTAATCTTGGTGCTTAAAACAATCTTTTTTGTATTTATGTCAATAACCGAAATTCCGAACTCTGTACCAACATAAATGTAATTACCATAAAGGAATAATTTTCTGATTTTATTGTTAATCAATCCATTTTGCACATTAATAACACTAAACTTTTTGCCATTGTAAAAAGTCAAACCGCCACCATAACTGCCAAACCATAAATTGTTGTTTTTATCTTCAACTATTGCCCAGCAACTATTATGGGCTAAGCCATCTGTGGTATATAAATTATGAATTTGATTGTTTTGTATAGTTGCAACACCGTTAGCAGTACCCACCCATAAAATACCTCGACTGTCTTTTAAAATTGAGCAAATACTATTGTTAGGAAGTCCGTCTAAGGTAGAATAATTCCTTGAAGGATATTGTTGTGCAATTGCTAACTCAACAAAAAGAAGAAATAGGAATAATAGCTTACTTTTTTTGAATAATAGCATTGATAAAGATTTCTTTTTTACGGGTTGATACAGGTAGAATCTCACCATTTGTTAGTTCTACAAGAAGCCCATTAGATTTATTAAAACGATTTACATAGTTCAAATTAACTAAATAAGACTTATGAATACGTTGAAAAATA
>CAIRMK010000190.1 GCA_903879645.1 uncultured Bacteroidota bacterium | reverse complement strand
TTGATGAAAATAGAAAGCTAAAAAATTTCTTAACAGCAGATAGATACAGAGAAAAATATAATGACGACGGTTATGCATTTACCGGATTGTATAGTTTAAATAAAGAAATATTTAGCTGGCCGCTTGTAAAAATGAAAACGAAAGAGGAAATAATTGAGACCAATTTAAGGCAAAAAGAATTTTATAATACTAAAAAAAAGAATTTTGCAACTAAAATATGGTCTTCTGTAAGAGAAAAAACATTAAAGAAAATAAGGAGAAACATTGGGATTCTTGATGAGTCCTATGATTTGCATAAAAAATGGTTTGGCGATTTGTCGGATAAAAAAGTATTGGATTTGGGTTGTTTCTCTGGCAATAATTTGTCTTTGTATTTAGCTGCCAACTCTAAAGAATATATTGGTTTGGATTTAAGTGATTTAGCTATTGAGATACTTAATAAAAAATTAGAAAACATTCCTACCGCAAAAGGTTTAGCTGTTGATTTTTTATCTGATGAATTTGCGGACTCTGATTTTGATTTAATTTATGCTTATGGTGTTTTGCATCATTTTCAAAGTGTTCCTGTCTTGATAAAAAGATTGAATGAGAAATTAGCAGTTGGTGGTGAAATTGTAAGTTATGATCCCTTAGAAACTAGTTTGCCTATTAAATTTATTAGAGCTATTTATAGACCATTTCAAACGGATGCTGATTGGGAATGGCCATTTACGCGTAAGACATTTTATCAATTTCAAAGTAATTTTGATATTATTGAAAGGAGAGGTCTTTTAGGAAAATCTAAATGGTTTTTTCTTTTAGGGTTTTTACCAATGTCAGAAGAAAAAAGAATTGGCATTGGGAAAAAATGGCATAAAAATGATTGGGAAAAATCATCAACTTCATTATCAAGATTGTTTTCTTGTATGCATGTAACCATGTTGATGAGAAAAAAATAGAAAGAATGAAAATTAACAATAAAGATTTTTGGGAAAATGAAAAGGTAATTGCAACTCAAGGTTTGATTAAAACTTCTGATTTTGAAAATTATATGCTAGATGAAGCCATTAAGCAATATGCGCCTTTTGGTGACATAAAAGCAATTAAAGTCTTTGGTTGTGGAACTGGAAGAGAGATAGAATCGATAGCAGAGCATTTCCATCCCACTCGAATTGTGGCTTCAGATTTTGCTGAAAATATGATTATTCGTTGTAAGGAGAATTTAAAACTGTGGAAAGTTGATCACTTTACTGAAGTTTTTGTTGGTGATGCAAAAGATTATAATACTGTTACTTGTGAGTTTGATTTAGTTACCATTTTCAATAGTATGATGACTTATGTACCTGAGCGAAAAGATAGAGTACTTATTTTTAAAAATTCACTTCAAATTTTGAAACCTCATGGGTCTATTGTAGGAACAGTACATAATCAAGTTGGTTCTACCGCTAAAACCATTTATTTTAGGATAAAAAATTTACTTTATTTTATTTTAAAAGATAAAGTGGGGAATCGAGTTACAGGTCATAATGGACTTGAATTTATTGGATATTACTACAATAAAAAAGGTTTGATAAAAGATTTAGTTGAATCAGGTTTTAAAAATATTAGAGTGTATTCACTTGAAGAGTATTATGCCTCTATAGGTCTTGAATACAAGAGGAAAAAAGGATATAATAACTTGATTTTCATTGCTCAAAAATAAGATTGTTTTTTATTAGATTTTGCAATTATGAAAATAGTATTACTTGTTCCTGATGGTGTTGCAGTTAGAAATTACATTTATTCTGATTTTATAAAGGAATTAAAAGATGCTAATTTTGATATTATTTTGTACCATCAAGTTCCCGATTCTGCAATAAATGCAATAAATGAAGTAAAAAAAAATGAGATTTCAGAAATTGTTAGAATCCCAGATTTTAAAGTAAACTTTTTCAGTCGGATTCTACAAGAGTCAATTGTTTATGCTAGATTATTGCTTAATTCCCAAAAGCTAGAAAATAAATCCATACTACTTTTTTGGAATAGAAATCAAAAAGGCTTTAAACGATTAACATTATTGAAAATATCTGAGATTGTAGGATTTTTAATATCTAAAAATTATGCCTTAATATTGCAAATTGAAACTATTTTTGACAATTCAATTCGGAATAATTCAGCTATAAAAAGTATAGAAGAAGATATTGAAAGGATAAATCCAGATTATATTTTGAATTTGCATCAACGTGCTGTTATCAGTGCTCCTATCATAAATGTAGCAAAGAAGAAATCAATACAAACAGGAACTGTAATTTTTTCTTGGGATAATATTCCTAAAGCTCGTTTAATTTCTAGGTATGATAATTATTTTGTATGGTCGAAATTGATGAAGCAAGAACTTTGTTTGCTTTATCCAGAAGTAAATGGTAATAGTGTAAAAGTTGTGGGAACGCCACAATTTGAATTTTACTTTAAATCAGATTATAAACAGTCAAAATCAGATTTTTTTGCGACTTTTGGATTGGATTTAGACAAGAAAACGATTTGCTTTTCTGCTAATGACACCTCCTCTCCCTATGAAGCTAATTATTTGGAAGATTTATGTGAAGAATTAATGAAGATTGAAGTAAAAGAAAGACCACAAATCTTATTTCGTAAATGTCCGGTAGATAAATCCAATCGATTTGATGTTGTTATAGAAAAATACAGTGATATAGTAATTTCTATTGAGCCCGATTGGAGAATAGAAAGCGATGATACTTCGTTTGTTTGCATCTATCCTAGCTATAATGATATTCAATTACTTGTTAATACGGTTTTGCATAGTGATGTTGTTATTAATTTGGGTAGTACTATGGCTCATGATTTTGCAGTTTATAATAAACCATGTTTGTATTTAAATTATGACCCAGTACAAAATTCAATATTTAAAGTTAAAGATGTTTATGCTTTTTCAACATTTCATGAGTATGAATCACATAGATGCTGTGGGTTGGATCAATGATAAAAATGATTTTCTGCCAAAAATTCAAGAAGCACTTAGTCATCCTGAAAAAATTGGAAATGACAGATTGCAATGGATGGAAAGAATAGTTAAATATCCTTTAAAAGATAACAGTAAAAATTTAGTCAAAGAAATTAGTCAATGCATATTTGTATAGTTACAAATGAATATCCAAAAACTGGTTTTGCTCATGGAGGTATTGGCAGTTTTATTAAGACATTAGCTCCAAAGTTAGTTCAAAAGGGAGTTAAGGTTACTGTTATTGGATTAACTGATGAAAGTATTGATGACTATGAGGAAGATAATGGTGTTAAGATCTATAGGCTCGCCTATAAAAAAATAAAATATTTAAGTTGGTATATTGGAGTAAAAGTGCTTCGAGAAAAAATAATAAAAATTAATAAATTTGATCCTATAGATATTGTTGAGACAAGTGAATTAGGTTTATTTTGTATTAATAAGATTAGCACAATCCGATATATAATTAGACTTCATGGAGGCCATCATTTTTTTTCTGAAGCGGAAAATAGAAAAATAAACTTTTGGAAGGGTTTTCAAGAAAAAATGTCTTTTAAAAATGCTGATGGTTTTATTGCAATTTCAAATTATGTGAAAAGTCATACTGAAAAATATCTGAGTTTTCATAATAAACCAATAGCCTATATAAACAACCTTATTGATACCGATTATTTTTCACCATTAAATTTGCCAATAAAAAGATATAGTATTGCTTTTATAGGCAGTGTTTGTGAGAAAAAAGGAATAAGGCAATTAATTCAAGCATTTCCTTTTGTGAAAGAAAAATTTCCTGATGTAACTCTGGAAATTTATGGCAGAGAATGGTTTTATCCCGATGGCAAGTCTTACACAACAATGTTATTTGAGAAGGAGCTCCCTAAATTGAAATTTATTGCCAATGATATCCATTTTCATGGATTGGTTGATTACGATAAAATTCCTGAAAAATATGCTCAAGCTCATATTTGTGTATTTCCATCACATATGGAAACTCAAGGATTAGTTGCTCCAGAAGCTATGGCAATGGGGAAAGTAGTTGTTTTTACTAACAAAGGCCCTGGGCCTGAAACTATTAATGAATTTGAGAATGGATTGCTTTGTGATCCTTTGAACCCCAAAGATATTGCGGAAAAAATAATTTGGTCTTTTTCAAATGAAAAGGAATCTCAACAGATTAGTATTAATGCAAGACAAATTGTTTTAGAAAAGTATTCACCTGAGATTATTGTTGATAAGAATATTGTTTTTTATAACTCTTTACTAAATAACTAATAATTATGTTAAAATTATTAAAATCAGATTATTTAAAATATAAGAATTATGGAGGACATTTTATAAGTATTCTCTTTTTTACTCAAGGTTTTTGGGCTATCTTACAGTATCGAATGGCCAATTATTTTTTTTTAAAATTAAAGTTGCCTATAGTTAGGCAACTTATTTTATCAATTTGTTTAGTATGGAGAAAAGGAATCGAAATTGCTACGGGTATTTCTATACCTGCATCTGCAAAAATTGGGCATTCTTTTTATATTGGGCATTTTGGAGGAATAATTTTAAATGCTGAAGTTGTGATTGGAAATAATTGTAATATTTCACAAGGAGTCACTATTGGCGTATCAGGCACACTTGAGAATCGTGGGGTTCCGATAATTGGTAATAATGTATATATTGGTGCAAATAGTGTTGTTGTTGGACAAATAATTGTTCAAGACGACGTTTTGATAGGCGCTTGCTCTTTGGTTAATTCCAATATTCCTCAAGGGGCAGTAGTGCTTGGAGTTCCAGCCAAAATTGTATCTCAAAAATCATCTAAAGGTTATATATAATGAGATTATTAGTTATATCATCTGCACCATTTATAAATAAAGAAGATGGATTTTACGCCTATAGTCCTTATGTTAAAGAGTTAGAAGTTTGGAGAAAAAATGTAGATGAAATAGTTTTTGCTTGTCCTTTTTGGGAGAATGATAGTGGATTATTAGTTTCTAAAATTCCTTTTACTATTGACACTTACTATCCATTAAAAGAGTTTGATTTTTTAAATTTTTTAAACGCTATCAAAGCAGTTCCAATAATGATTACGAATTGTATTATTTTGTTTAAAAGTATAAAAAAATCAGATGCTATTCATTTGAGATGTCCAGGAAACATGTCCCTTTTGGGTTGTATTATTCAAATATTATTTCCTTCGAAAATAAAATCTGCTAAATATGCTGGTAATTGGGATGCTAATTCAAAGCAACCTTTAAGTTATCGAATTCAAAAAATGATTTTAAGTAATACATTCTTAACTCTGAATATAAAAGTTTTGGTTTATGGTGAGTGGAAGAATCAGACGAAAAATATCATTTCTTTTTTTACTGCGACCTATTTTGAATCCGAAATAGAAGAAGTTGCCCCACGAAATTTAAATGAAAAAATACAATTCCTATTTGTAGGAACCTTATCAAAAGGGAAACAACCTCTATATGCCGTAAAAATTATTGAAAAATTGAAGCAACTTGGACATAATGTTCAATTATCAATGTATGGTGAAGGTAAAGAAAGAGATAGTTTACTAGATTATATTAGTAAAAATGAATTGGAATCATTTGTTTTTCTGAAGGGTAATGTTGATAGAAATTCGATGAAAACATTATATAAAACTTCTCATTTTGTTTTACTCCCTTCAAAAAGCGAGGGTTGGCCTAAAGTAGTCGCTGAAGCCATGTTTTGGGGATGTTTGCCTATTGTTACAAAGATTTCATGTGTGCCAAACATGTTAGATTATGGTAAAAGGGGAATTTTATTAGAAGAAAATTTAAAAAAAGATATTCAATTAATACTAGAAAACATTATGAATCAAAAAGAATATAATGAGAAAATATTTAAAGCTATTCATTGGTCTCGTAACTTTACAATCGATAGATTTGAAACCGAAATAAAACAAATTATACAATCATGAGAATTATTCAAATAATTGATTCTTTAGAAATTGGAGGTGCGGAAAAAATGGCGGTAACTTTTGCAAATTCTCTCTCCTCAAAAGTTGAGTTCTCAGGATTAGTTGTTACTAGAAAGGAAGGGAATCTGAAAAAGACAATTAAAAAAGAGGTTGATTATTTATTTTTGAAAAAGAAGCATCGTTTTGATTTGTTTGCTGTTTTTAGATTAAGACAATATTGTATAAAAAATAATATAAAAATAATTCAAGCACATTCTAGTTCCTGTTTTATTGCTTGTCTAGTTAAAATTATTTATCCGAGAATAATAATTTTATGGCATGATCATAATGGAATTGGAATAATTCCAAAACGTGATGGAGCACTATATCTTCAGATTTTGTCTTTTTTCTTTAAGGGTGTCATTGCAGTTAATACTGAATTAGAAGGGTGGGCAAAGAAAAACTTGAATTGTAAAAATATTATTTACTTACAAAATTATGTAATAGAAAATTATGATTTTGAAAAGACGACTAAACTAAAAGGAGAGCCTGGCAAAAGAGTATTATATTTAGCCAATTTAAGACATCAAAAGAATCATTTTTTATTGATTAATGTTGTAAAAAAAATTTCTAATGATTTTCCTAATTGGACGTTTCACCTTGTTGGCGCTGATTGGGATGATGTCTATTCTAAAGAAGTAAAAAACCAAATTAAAAATAATGATTTGAGTGATAAAATTATTATATATGGATCAAAACAAGATATTGAAAACATTATAAATCAATGTGATATTGCTGTATTTACTTCAAATTCTGAGGGGTTACCAGTAGCACTGTTAGAATATGGTTTGTTTAAAAAGCCTATTGTTTCGACTAGAGTAGGAGAAATCCCATTTATTGTTGAGCATAAAAAAAACGGTTTTATTTCAGAAGTAAATGATGTTAATGAGTTTTCAAAAAACATTTCCAAATTAATGTCAGATGAATTATTAAGAATTAAATTTGGTGAAGAAATAAACAAAGTTATTTTACAAAAATATTCTGAAGAATTTGTTATTGAAAAATATATTTCTTGGGTTAGGGATATTAAAAACATTAAGAAATACCTATAAATGCAAAGTAAAGATAAAAATTATTTAGCTCTTATACTAATTCATATTTTATTAGGAATATTAATATTCTATATTCCATTTCTTTCTAAAATTTATAGTTATACTATTTTATTTTTAGGGATAGTAATATTAATAAAATCTCAGAATAAAAGGAATGAAGTACTTTATATTTGTTCATATATTGTTGGGAGTGAGGTTTTTTTAAGAATGACTTATGGAAGTCCGAATCATGAGTTTGCAAAATATGGAATTATTTTTTTCCTTTTATTAGGAGTGGTTTATTCGGGTTTTTCTAAATATGCATTACCCTATTGGATATTCCTACTATTGTTGGTGCCATCTTTAATTATAGCAAATGAAACAATTGCTTTTGATGTTGATTTTAGAAAAAAAATAGCGTTTAATATTTCTGGCCCAATTTGTTTAGGAATTGCATCAATTTACACTTTTGGTAAAAAGATAACTGTTTCAGAAATGGGTAATATACTTTTATTATTAGGTCTTCCAATAATTTCAATGGCTACATTTGTTAATTTATATACACCAAGCATAAAAACGGTATTGACTAGTACAGAGTCAAATTCTACATTATCTGGTGGCTTTGGACCCAATCAAGTTGCCACTATTTTTGGTTTAGGAATGTTTGTTTTTTTTACAAGAATAATTTTATTTTCAAGGACCAAGTTTATTTTTATTTTAAACTTATTAATAGCTTTTTATATAAGTTATAGAGGGTTTTTAACATTTTCAAGAGGTGGTATGATGACAGGATTCGCTATGATGGCCATCTTTATGTTTTTTATGTATTTAAATTCTAAAAATCATGGAAGAGTAAAATTAAATTACTTAATATTGATTATTACTGTAGTTATGTCAGCTACATGGATTTATACCTCTATTCAAACGGATGGTTTAATTAATAAAAGATATTCAGGTCAAAATGCACAAGGAATAGAGAAAAAAGATAAATTTTCAGGAAGAGGAGAGTTAGCAGAAGATGAAATATATATGTTTTTAGATAACCCTTTTTTTGGAATAGGTGTAGGTAAAGGAACAGAACTGCGAACAGAAAAGAATGGATATGTTACTGCTTCTCATGATGAAGTAACAAGGATGTTAGCTGAACACGGCTCACTTGGCATTTTAGGATTGATGATATTGTTCTTCACGCCAATAATTTATTTTTTAGGGAATAAACAAAATATATTTTTGTTTTGTTTTTTAATATTTTGGCTAATGACAATAAATCATGCTGCTATGCGAACAGCAGCACCATCATTTATTTATGCTTTATCAATTTTAAATATTAGATTTGACGATGATGAAGAAACTCTTGTACATAGGAAACAAATTATCAAAGCACGGTAGTACGACAACAGTTATTGAAACTCTTGGTATTTCATTAAGTAAAGAAGGTTATGCTATTACTTATGCATCGGATAAAAAAAATCAAATTCATCGAATGGTTGATATGATTTTTACCACCATTGTAAATGTTAATCAAGTTGATTATGTTTTAATTGATACTTATAGTACTTCCAGTTTTTATTATGCACTGCTTGTTAGTCAACTATGCCGTTTGTTTCATGCAAAATATATTCCTATTTTACATGGGGGCAATTTGCCTAATAGAATTGCGAATAGTCCCTTTTTATCTCAATTAATTTTTACTAACGCTTATAAGAATGTCGCCCCTTCTGCTTATTTGTTAGAAAGCTTTTTGACTAAAAGATACACAAATGTATTATTGATCCCTAATACTATTGAAATCGATAAGTATCCATTTTTAGAACGAAAATGTAATGAGCCTAAATTACTTTGGGTTCGTTCCTTTTCATCTTTATATAATCCGAAGTTGGCAATAAAAGTTCTTTCGGAAATACAAAAAGAATTTCCAAAATCTCAACTTTGTATGGTTGGACCTAATACGGAAAATTTGATGGAGGAATGTAAATTATATGCCAAAGAACTTGGTGTTTCGGTTTTGTTTACTGGGAAATTATCTAAAGAGGAATGGATTGATTTGTCCAAAGAGTATACAGTTTTTATTAATACCACCCATTTTGACAACACTCCTGTTAGCGTTATTGAAGCTATGGCTCTTGGCTTAGCTGTTGTGTCAACAAATGTAGGAGGAATTCCCTTTCTTTTAAAAAATGAAAAAAATGCTTTATTAGTTGAAGATGATAATTCTGAACAAATGGTACAAGCTATAAAAACTATTTTTTTAAATGAAAATTTAAAAAAAAATATGATAGGTAATGCGCGAAAGATGGTTGAAACTTTTGATTGGGATATTGTTAAGCATAAATGGTTTGAATTATTAAAATAGTTTACTAATTTAAAGGGTATTTTGCTACCTTGCATCACAAAATAGATTATGAAATGAACAGTAATAAAAAAATACATTTTGAAGTTTCAGAACGGAAAGTACTTCTGAAGCTTTTTGATGTCATTTTTGTTCTTCTTTCTCTTTATGTTATTAGTTCGATTTTTAATTTTAAGTATTTTACTTTCTCACCAACCAATTATTATTGGACAATAGTACTAGCTTTTTATATTCATATTTTTGGTTCTGTATTTGAAATGTATAATCTTCAAGTGGCTAGCAGTCAGTTTCAAATCATTAAAAGTATCATTCTTACTTCCTCCACCACTGTTTTAATTTATCTTTTAACACCCATTTATACGCCATTACTGCCTTCTAATAGGTTGCAAATTATTTTCTTCTTTTTTGGAATTTTTGGGTCATTATTAGTTTGGCGAATTTTTTATGTTAAATTTTTAGCTTCACATCGATTTGTGAAAAACGCTATTTTGGTTTGTGACAAAGATCAATTAATCGAATTAATTTCTGGGTTGGAAGATGCGGATCCTCATTATAAGATTGTTGGTTTTGTTAATTCTGATAGTGAAGAAAGTTCCACGTTTAAAATACATTCCATAAAAAACATTAAACCTCAAGATTTAGAGAATTTTGTTAGAAATAATTCTATTTCAGAATTAGTAATAGCGTCTCAAAAGACAGAAGGGATTACAGTGAATTTATACAATCAATTAATTCATCTTCTTGAAAACGGATTTATTATTAGAGAGTATACTCAGGTTTATGAAGCTATTACGCAGCGAATACCGGTACAATATGTTTCTAGAGATTTTTATCGTTATTTCCCTTTTAGTAGAAGTAATCAAAATCATTTGTATCTTCTATTTATTCGAATTACAGAAATCATTTTTTCTTCCTTTGGAATTTTATTTGGAATTTTATTCTTTCCCTTTATAATTATTGGAAATGTTTTGGGTAATAGAGGCCCTCTTTTTTATACGCAAGATAGGGTAGGTAAGAATGGCGATGTATTTAAAATATATAAATATAGGACGATGGTAAAAAATGCTGAAGCAAATGGTGCTGTTTTTACTACAGTTAATGACTCAAGAATTACTTCTTTTGGTAAAATATTACGAAAAACTAGATTGGATGAATTTCCGCAGTTTTTAAATATATTAAAAGGAGATATGGCTATTATTGGGCCAAGACCTGAACGCCCCGTTTTTGTAAATGAAATTGCTGAAGTAATGCCGTTTTATGAAACTCGGCATGTAATTAAACCAGGTCTTACTGGATGGGCACAAGTGAATTATTCTTATGGTGATTCTATTGAAGATAGCTTGGTGAAATTGCAGTATGATTTATATTATATTAAACATCGAAGTTTATTTTTGGATATCAATATCATCATTAAAACTATTAGTACCGTTTTGTTTTATAGGGGGCAATAGTTTGTTTATGGTTTGTCGTTTGTAGTTTTTATTGATTTGTAGAGAATGTAACCGGTTGTAATTAGAAAGGGAGTCATCAATAATGCATGTGGTTTGGTGATGATTATGAAAGTATAAAGGATTAACATTGCGCCACAAATTTTTGTAACAGTTTTGAACCATATTGGTTTTAAAAATGGGAGTATAAGGAATAATGGATTAAATAATAATGCATTATAATTCCATAAAATTTCTTTGTGTAGGGAGTATAATCCGACAAGTGAAAGAAATAATCCCAATAGACCCGCAATAAAAATATAGGTTAAAAATACAGGTCTTTTATTGGTTATAGCTATTATAAATAAAAGTAACGAAATACAATAAATGCTATTTACAAACGAAAAAGTAGTCTCTAAAGGCACCCCATTTACGATTGTTTCTGTTTTGTTAACAATAGGTTTACCATTGACTTTTGCTTTGTTTAAACTGTGCATTAATTCGCTTGGGAGAAATAATTTTACTGCTTTAGTATCGGTTTTGGCTCCAAAAATAATATTGATTCCCAATTTGTAATAAAAATGATTTTCAAAATAAGGATATAACAATTCCCGGTAGGATATTGATTTGTCGTCTACCTTTTGAATTAATTTTTTTCCTATTATTTTATTGATTTTTTCAACTGCCATTGATGTACAATTTCTATCAATAAATTTATAGGTATAACTTCGTTCGTCAGAATATAATGAGGCATTTAATATCTCAAAAAGCTCTTGTTTTTGTTTAGCTGAAAAATCTAAAGTTTGTTGAATTACTTCTCTGTTTTCGCTTTGGTATTCAAAAATGAAATCTTCGAAGGAACTCGCATTAATAAAATATTGCAAATCTCCTTTAATAAATTTGAGATAGAAATTTTTGATTCTGAAATCGAAAGCCCCATAGTTGTAGACTACATCAAGGTGGTTTATAGAATCTTTAATTCTAATAGCTGTATGGCCAAAAGTCGTATAGAGTTCGTCGCCGCGACCGCAAGTTAGAATGCTAACGGAAGCTTTATCCGAAAGCGGAGGGTCTTGAGAAAAGCTTATAAAATGGAATAAAAGTAATAAAGGGATTAGTATTTTTTTTCTCATATCGATTATCTAAAAATGCTCAAATCTACTTTTAGTGAAAATATATTGGAATATAGAGCGGTACTTTGATTGCCCAAATCCGTTAGTGCATAATCTAATTGGATGCCTTTGTATTTAAAGCCCAATCCAATATTGGGTTGAAACCCAATTTTTTTGGTGTTGTCTATTTGCGTTACTGTTTGGAAATTTCCAACTCCGGCTCTTAAAAAAACAAGATCGGTGTAACTGTATTCAAATCCTAAAGCAGGGTCTATGCTAACAAGG
>CAIRMK010000189.1 GCA_903879645.1 uncultured Bacteroidota bacterium | reverse complement strand
GTTTACACCAACCACAGGTCTTTGTGCTACAACTACCTCTATGAGTGTTGTTATAAACGCCCCAACTGTTCCAACATTTACAGCATTAGGGCCTTATTGTCAAAATGCAACTCCGGATGTTTTGCCTACCACTTCAAGTAATGGAATCACTGGTTCATGGTCACCTTCAGCCATTACAACGGCTACTGTGGGAACACAATCGTATACTTTTACACCGACGGCAGGCCAATGCGCAACGCCAACAACAATAAATGTAATTGTTAATGCACCGACCGTTCCAACATTTACAGCATTAGGACCTTATTGTCAAAATGCTATCCCAGATGCATTACCAACCACTTCTGTTAATGGAATCACTGGAATATGGTCACCATCCACTATTTCAACCGCTACAGTTGGGACGCAAGTATATACGTTCACACCAACTACAGGTCTTTGTGCTACAACATTTGCTATGAGTGTTATCATTAATGCACCAACCGTTCCAACGTTTACTGCATTAGGATCTTATTGTCAAAATGCTACTCCTGATGCTTTACCAACGAATTCTATCAATGGAGTAACAGGAACTTGGTCACCAGCTATTATTTCAACCGCTATCGTTGGAACACAAACGTATACATTTACACCAACAACAGGGTTATGTGCTACAACTGCTATAATGAATGTGACAATTACAGGAACTGTTCCAACGTTTACGGCATTAGGGCCTTATTGTCAGAATGCTACTCCAGATGCATTACCAGCTACCTCTACTAATGGTGGTATAACAGGTACATGGTCACCTGCAGTTATTTCGACTACTACAGTAGGAACACAAGTATATACCTTTATGCCAGCAGGAGGGCAGTGTGCTACCACCACTACAATGAATGTTACGATTACAGCACCAGTACTTCCAACATTTACGGCACTAGGACCTTATTGTCAAAATATGACTCCTGATGCTTTACCAACGGCATCTACCAATGGTGGCATAACAGGAACATGGTCGCCAGCTGTTATTTCAACAACTACCTTGGGAACACAAGTATATACTTTTACGCCAACAGTAGGTCAATGTGCTACTACGACAACTATGAGTATTACTATAAATCCAGTTGCTAATGCAGGAACAAGTGGTGATCTAACCATTTGTAATAATCCAACACCACAAGATTTATTTTTAAGTTTAGGTGGTACACCACAAACTGGCGGAGTTTGGACTCCAACGCTACATAGTGGTACTGGAATTTTTGATCCTGCTTTTGATGCTGCAGGAATTTATACATATACCATTAATTCTGCTTGTTCTCCGGTATCAGCTTCGGTTACGGTAGCTATTTGTCCAACAGTAGATATTATCGTTCCTGATGGATTTTCTCCAAATGGTGATGGTATAAATGATGAGTTTGTGGTTAAGAACTTAGCTGATTTATATCCGAATTTTACTCTTGAAATCTATAATAGATACGGAAGTATACTTTATAAAGGAAACATCAACACTCCTAATTGGAATGGAAAATCTAGTGAAGGATTGACCATTGGAGATGGATTATTGCCTACAGGGGTTTACTTCTTTATTATCGAATTTAATGATGGTAATAGAAAAGCATTACAAGGAAGAGTCTATTTAAGTAGATAATTTGAAAAAGCTATTGATGAATATGAAAAATAAAAATATAAAATACCTGATACTAGTAAGTACATTATTTATGTGCTTACTTTCATCAGCGCAACAGAATCCGCAATACACACAATATATGTATAATATGAGTGTAGTAAATCCAGCGTATGCAACGGATGATGCTGATCTCATCAACTTAGGTGGTATATATAGAGCTCAATGGGTTGGTTCTGTGGGTGGTCCAACAACAGGTTCCTTTTTTGCCCGTTCCGCTTTAGGGAAAAGAGTAGAAGGAGGTCTATCGGTAGTTCATGATGAAATAGGAGGGGTTGTTAAAAATAGTAATGTGTTTGCTGATTTTGCTTATGTATTACCCGTTAGTGATAAAAACAAATTGTCTTTTGGATTAAAAGCAGGAGCGACTTTTTTTAGTACCAACTTTAACGGATTTGTCTATTCAGATGCATTGCCGGATCAAGCGTTTGCTAATAATTTAAGTAGAGTCTTTCCTAATGTTGGAGTAGGTGCTTACTATTTCAGTCAGAATTATTATGTAGGGTTTTCGGCGCCAAATGTTCTTACTTCAAAACAATTAGAACAAAAAGACGGTATTGTCGCAACCGGTACAGAAGCCGTACATTATTTTCTAACAGGAGGGTATGTATTCACGCTCAATGACAATTTAAAATTCAAACCTGCTTTTATGGCTAAAGCAGTTGCTGGTGCGCCATTGTCTGTTGATGTAACAGGGAATGTTTTGATTAACAATATTTTTGAAGCTGGTCTTGGTTACCGTTTAGGCGATTCGATGAGTGGTTTAGTAAATTTTAGAGTTACTCCTGCATTGCGTATAGGCTATGCTTATGATTATACTTTGTCAAATTTAGGACGTTTTAATTCGGGGTCACACGAAGTTATGGTCTTGTTTGATTTGAGCAAATCTGGAAATAAAAATCAGAATACCAATGGATATGATAAATCACCACGATTTTTCTAAAACGAAAACAATGAGAAATTTATATACCTATACTTTCATATTATTTTTGAGTTTCAGTTGTTTGGGACAGAAAGGCTCTTTGAAGAAAGCCAATCAGCTGTTTGTCAATCGCTCTTATGTTGAGGCAGCCAAAATGTATGAAACCTTAAAACCAACTCGAGAAGTACTTCAAAATCTTGGGGATTGTTATTATAACAATTCGCAAATGGATTTAGCGGTGAAAAACTACGGACAGTTGTTTCTTTCGTTTAAAGACAGTTTGAAACCCGAATCCTATTTTAAATATGCCCATGCTTTAAAAGGTACAAAAGACATAGAAAAGGCAGATGAGATTATGAGTCAGTATTTAAAATATACTGTAGATACTAAAAAGTTTATTGAAAATTTAGACAACATTGTGCCTTTTGATTATGAAATTCAAACGATGTCTAAAAGTACCTCTAATGGTGATTTTGGATTGTCTTTCTTTGGTGATAAAGTAGTTTTTGCTTCTTTGCGAAATAATGGCAAAGCTGTATTTGGTTGGAATCAAAAACCCTATTTAGATTTGTTTGAAGCCACTATATCTAGTGATGGGC
>CAIRMK010000188.1 GCA_903879645.1 uncultured Bacteroidota bacterium | reverse complement strand
TCCGATGTTTCGGAAAGGCTCTCCGATGTTTCGGAAGGGCTCGCCGATGTTTCGGAAAGCACTTTGAAGTACCATTTTGCTGTTTTGTGACGTTTTTTCAAAAAAAAAGTATCTTTATTTTGTCTAAATAAGCATTTTTTGTAATTTGGGCTTACTTTTCTACTCTAAACAGTTGTTAAATAGTTAAAAACCAAACATTTTTTTAACTATTTGATTATCAGTAATTTAAAAAGATTATTTCATTTTTATCTCTTTTTGTCAATTCCATAATTCTTAAAAATTGGTCTGTAAAACGCTTGTTTATAACGATTTACATTTGTAGCTTTATATCGAGCTCAAATAACAAATTGTTTAACTATTTAAATTGACTTTATTATGAAAAAAAGTAAATGCAGCTTAGGCTTTCAAGAATATACGAAAGCCGAGTATACGCTCTTTTGTGAAAGAGTAGATGTTGGAATTTATGGTAATTCTGGTACGTTTCCGACCCCTCCGCTTACTCAAGCGGAGTATGAAGTTACTTTTGCCAAATATTCAGAGGCAGAAGCGGTTTATAAAATTTCGCCATCGATTGGTAAAACTCATTATTTGGTTACTAAAGACGCCATGAACATCTGTTTAGTGAAAACCGCCGAATATGTAGATACGGTGGCTGATGGTGATGAATCTATTATTAATCTGTCTGGTTTTGTGCCTACAAAAACTACGACTACCAAAAGCACAGCTATTATTGAGCCTGCTACGGGTACGGTAAAAAGAGGGCCTAATACGGGGCAAATCACTACCGAATCAAAAGCTATAAAAGGTAAAGGAGTTATTATTTATAACATTATTGTTTCTATTGGAGCGCCATTGCCTGATGGTTGTTTTGTAAATGGGGAGTTGCGAATGGCTAGTTCTACCGTAAATTTTGTAATGAACATCACGCGTCCTCGCAAAAAAGTAGTGTCTAACTTGCCTCCAGGTAGTACTGTTTATGTGTACTTCTTGGCGTCTAATCCGGTGAGTGCCGCACCAATTGGTCAGCCACTAACGGTAACCGTATAAGGCTATGTTACATTTCATTTTATACTAGACCTGAACTAACTTAAATAGTTCAGGTCTAATTTTTTATCATAAAATAAAAACCCAAAAAAAAACGCCTTGATTTCTCAAAGCGTTTACTAAAATAAAATGGGAAGTTTTATTTTTTCTTCATCTCCTTTTCAATCATATCATAAAACTCATCAATTTTTGGCAACACTACAATACGTGTTCTTCTGTTGATGGCTCTGTTTTCGACAGTTTTGTTATCTACTAACGGAATAAATTCGCTTCTTCCGGCAGCAATCAGTTGCGATGGTTTTACGCCCAACTCGTTGGTCAATACTCTAACAATAGCGGTAGAACGTTTTACGCTCAAATCCCAGTTGTCAATCAGCACTCCGCTGCCTGTAAACGGCACGTTGTCGGTATGTCCTTCTACCATACATTCAAAAGTAGGTTTGTCATTCACCACTTTGGCTACTTTTGCCAACACCTCTTTGGCTTTTTCACTCACCATATAGCTACCGCTTTTAAACAATAGTTTGTCGGCAATCGAAATAAATACCACCCCTTTTTCAACATTCACATTGATATCAGGATCAGAGATACCTACTGAACTTTTTAAACTAGTTACTAATGCCAAGGTAACGCTGTCTTTTTTGGTCAAAGCGTCTTGCATTCTAGTGATTTTAATATCTTTTTCTTTGATGGTTTCTAGTGCTTTCTCAATGTTTTGAGCGCCTTGTTTGGTCAGCGTAGTCATGTTGTTCATATTGCTAAGCAACTCGGTGTTGTTTTTCTTTAAGTATTCGTTTTGTTGGTTTACAGCTTCTTTTTCTGTCAAACATAAATTCAGTTTTACAGTAGTAGAATTCAATAAATCTTGACATTCTTTATTCTTTTGCTCTAAATCGGCAATTTTCTTTTTGGCACCACAAGAAGTTAAGGTTAGGGCAGCCAAGGATAGGATAAAAAATACTTTTTTCATAAAGGGTAAATTAATTTCTGCAAAATTACGATTTCCTATTTGTTTAAAGCCAGAAATAAGATAAACTATTGTTAATATTTTACTGAAAAAGGGTAATTCTCTTGATGAAATAGTTGTAAACAATGCTTTTGGTGTGATAATAGTGTTTGTTTTGGTGTGTGTTTCTTTTCTTTAGGTTTTTAGCTAGCAAAAGATAAAAAGAACAATGCGCTTTAAGAACGGCAATGCAATGACTTAATTTACCTTGAAAGATAAAATGAATACCTGCCTGACCATCTAAGGTCAATCGGATAAATAGCGTGCTAAACAGTTGGTCTTTTGGGAGATTCTTCACCATCATCAACAAGGAGTTCCGAAAGTTCAAATAGGTTTTATGAGGATTCCCTTGGTTTAACGTGGCACCACCCACATGATAAACCACCGATTTGTAGGTATATTTTACTTTATAGCCCAAGTTGAAGGCACGCCAACACAAATCTATTTCTTCTTGATGGGCAAAGAAATCGCCATCAAAACCATTTAGTTTTCTATACACTTCTTTTCTGATAAAAAAACAAGCACCAGATGCCCAGAATATTTCCCGCTCATCGTCATATTGATGATTGTCTTTTTCTATAGTTTCAAAAACGCGACCACGACAGAACGGAAAGCCGTATTTGTCAATAAATCCGCCTGCGGCACCCGCATATTCAAAGTTGTCCTTGTTTTTATAATCGAGGATTTTAGGTTGGATGATGGCTATTTTGGGTTCGGTATCAAAAATCGATAGGATAGGAGACAGCCAATTTTCAGTCACTTCAATATCCGAATTGACCAAAGCATAATAGTCTTCTTCTACGTTTTTCAATGCGATATTGTAGCCATTGGCAAAACCATAATTACCGTCGTTTTGAATAATAGTCACCGAAGGGAATTGCGCTTGAATCACTTGAATCGAATGGTCGGTAGAAGCATTATCAGCCACATAGATGTTGGCCTTATCAGAAAAAGCCACGACAGACGGCAGAAATTGCTCTAACAATTTGGCGCCATTCCAGTTCAATATTACGACTGCTATTTTTTTGTCTTTCATCTATTATTCAAATTCGGGAAGTTCGCGCAAAAAATTATATTGCTCTTTTTCAAAATCCATTTGACAAAAGTAATGATTTAGTCCGTTGCTTACCATTAAGTATTTTGCATTCAAAACCAAATTATAACGGGCTATTTGATCAAAGGTGTGTTGGGTGATGGTTACTTCGGGAGCTTTGCATTCTATTAACAAATAGATTTCTCCATTTGGCTGGTATACAATAACATCATACCGTTTACTTAAATCGTTTACTTTGATTAATTTTTCGACGTTGATATACGATTTAGGATAGTTTTTGTCTTGCAGCAAATACTGAACTACATGCTGACGAACCCATTCTTCGGGAGTGAGGATGATAAATTTTTTCCTAATTTCATCGAAGATAGCTACTTTATTTTCACTATTTTTGAACCGAAACGAATAGGTTGGAAAATTGAGTTTTTGCATAAGGCAAAAGTAAGACTTTTAGAGAATAGATAAAAGCGAATAGACAAAATGGATGAAGTTGTAAAAATCATCAACGATATAAAAGGAGGGAATATCAAGCCTATATATTTTTTTATGGGTGATGAGCCTTATTATATTGATAAGCTGACGGAATACATCGAGCAAAACGTGTTGCAAGAACATGAGCGCGATTTTAATCAAACGATTTTGTATGGTCGCGATGTTACTATGGATGATGTGGTAGGCAGCGCAAAACGCTATCCTATGATGGCCGATAGGCAAGTGGTCATAGTTAGAGAGGCTCAGGATTTGTGGAGATCAATTAATGGGGGGCAAGGAGATGATGATGACAATAAAAAGAATAAAAATGAAAATCCTCCATTTTTAAATTATGTAGAAAACCCAATGTCAACTACTGTTTTAGTATTTAGTTATAAATATAAGACAATTGCAAAAAATAAAAAGATATATAAGGCTTTGCTGAAAAATGGAGTTATTTACGAAAGTAAGAAGCTGTATGAAAATCAAGTTGGTACCTGGATTTCTAGAGTACTGCAAGGCAAAGGCTATAGTATTGAACCCAAAGCCAATGCAATGTTAGTGGAGTTTCTTGGTAATGATTTGAGTAAAATCAGTAATGAATTGACTAAATTGGAAATCATACTTCCGAAAGGGCATACTATTACGGCAAAAGATATTGAGGTCAATATTGGTTTTAGCAAAGACTTTAATGTGTTTGAATTGCAAAATGCTTTAGGTTCTAAAAACCAACTAAAAGCCTATCAGATAGCACAATACTTTGCAGATAATCCGAAAGATAATCCTATGGTGGTAACTACCAGTTTGGTTTTTTCTTTTTTTGTGAAGTTGCTCAAATACCACGGCATTAAAGATAAAAATCCTAAGACGGTTGCCCCGATGCTGGGTGTTAGTCCTTTCTTTTTGAAAGACTACGATTTGGCTTTAAAAAACTATCCGATGAAAAAGGTAAGTGCTATTATTGCTGCTTTGCGCGATATAGATGTGAAGAGTAAAGGAGTAGGTGCAAATGCTTTACCAAATCATGATTTGTTAAAGGAAATGTTAGTTAAAATATTTAATTAAAAATAATTATTGCCGATATTTGCCATCGAAGATTAAAAAATTGAATTATGGGAATGAATAAAAATACAGTTTTAGGTTGGGCCACCTTAATTATGATTATCATGGGTCTTACTTTAATTGCATTGGGGGTTTATCGTTATGCAGACACCGCAGGATGGGGATTTGGAGCCGTTGGCGTTGGGTTTTTGGCTAACGCATGGGTGTATAGCTCATTAAAAGGAAGATTGTAAAATATTAGATTAAAACTTATATTTTTTGAAATCACAAGTTGATAGCTTATGTTGAGAAGTAAAGAAAATTTATTTCGTTTTATAAATTATTATTATATAAAAAAAAGAGTCTATTAAGACTCTTTTTTATTTTAACATGTGCGCAATTATAATATGGTTGATTTGGGTAAATTTAAAAAACTAACTGGCAGTGATGTAGATAACCCCCTTACAAGTTACTACATAAAAAACTATTTATTAACCGAATCTGCCAGTTAGTATAAAGTTGTAATTAAAAAAATATAAAACATTATTTAGTAATTTATTGTATTCCTAATAACATTAAATTATAATTAATTTCTTCTAATAATTCAGGCTTACTATTATTAAAATCAATGAAAACCACATCTTCATAATTCAGATTGTTAATTTTTTCTCGTATGATTTTATTGGTTGTGATAATAAAAAAATGTTGTATTAATGTATATATTTTTATTAAATTAAAAAAATCATCCATATCATTTACCATAAAGAAACATAAGTCATGATTTTGAATATCGTTTCGATTAAAATTCTTTTTATTGGTGCAAACATCTATTATCATCTTATCAGAATAATAATGCTTTATAAAAGACGAAAAGCCTTTTGATGTATCATATATGTATACTTTTTTTTCCATCAGAAAGATTACAACAACTATAGTTTATCTGTTTAAAATAAAAATGAACGTTATAGAATTTTAAATTAACGAGTGCAAAGTAGAATAGATATTGCTTAAGAAAATTTATTATTGCTGGATAGCCATTTGCTGTAGATGAATGGGCGTTATATTGCGACGAAAGAATTTTAAATTGTTGTTTTAGTAATTTTTTAATGCTAATCAATGCAAATGGATTTACTTTGAAGGAATAATATCCTGAATTTAATTAATCAAGGTTAACTACAAGATGGAATAGTAAGAATTCCATTATCATCTTTTGCATTCTTTTTATTTAGAACTATATTTGTTGCCATAAATTGCTTAACAAAATAAAAAACTATTATGTCAGACGATAAGAAAGTGATATTCTCAATGCAAAAATTGAGTAAATCCTACCCAGGAAGTGATAAACAAGTATTGAAAAATATTTATTTGAGTTTCTTTTATGGAGCTAAAATTGGTATTCTTGGATTGAATGGGTCTGG
>CAIRMK010000187.1 GCA_903879645.1 uncultured Bacteroidota bacterium | reverse complement strand
TACGAGACTACTTCTTTTGATTTAATTGTGGGACAAATACCTTCAGTTAGCTTGCTGCCCGACTATTTGAGTTGTGGTGTGGCTCCTTTTACGCTCGATGCTTCGGTCAATAATTTACCTTCTACCACTTATTCTTGGTCGAATGGTGTGACTACCCCAACCGTGACAGTTACCCAACCGGGCGTTACTAATCTTACTGTAATTACCACCAATACTTATGGTACACAAACCTGTACCAATACTAAAGATATTACAGTTACTCTTTCACAAGTGCCAGTCATCGATCATTTTGATACGGTGGATTGGACAGAAACTGACAATAGTATTACGGTGTATACTTCCAATACGAGTGATTTTGAATATTCATTAGACGATCTAACGTATCAAAGTAGTAATGAATTCACCAATTTACTTCCAGGGTTGTACACTGTGTATGTGAGAGATAGAAACGGATGTGGCAGTACCCAACAAATCGTTTGGTTATTGTATTACAAACGCTATTTTACTCCCAATGGCGATGGTTTTAATGATACTTGGAGTATCGAGAACTCTCAGTTTGAAACCAACTTAAAGATTGTTATTTATGACCGTTATGGCAAAGTGATGACTTCGTTAGATTCTAGCGGAAAAGGGTGGGATGGAACCTACAACGGACAACTAATGTTTGCCTCCGATTATTGGTTTGTGGTGTATCGTGAAGATGGCAGAATCCACAAAGGGCATTTTGCATTAAAACGATAATTACTCTTTCTCCTCAAACGCTTCTTGCAGTATTCCTGCCAAACGCAAACCGGCTTTATGAATTTGAGATTTAATGATAGGATAATTAGTGTCTACATAAGACTCTTCTATTTTGTTTGGAGTGTTATAAACGGTATCTAAATAACTTCTAGATTCTTTAGCCCAATCGGCAACAGTTCCTTTGTTGAGTTCTTTGTATTCTTTTGAAGAGTATCTCTTTTCTTTCCAACATTCTTTTAGGGTTAACCCTTTATATTCAATAATACCATAGTCATACAAACCGTGTAGGTTGGTTTCCTTGTCATTAAAATTTACTTTCACAGCATTACCACCTTTGTCATTTTCATAGCCAATGTGCAACGGTTGGTGCAGGTCGCCCAGTAAGTGAAATAAATAGCACAACTTAGTTTTTACTTCTTCTTTAGTAAAGTCTTTGTAGTGTTTCAAATCGTGTATGGTAGTCGACAGTGCATGAATGATGTTGTCACAACAGGTATCTTTTACCACCGCTCCTTTTTCAAAGTTAACGTAGTGCAAAGGTTTTAGTTTGTCATAGGCATGGTCTTTTCTAACGTCATCCATCCATGTAGCGGCTTTCTCTATGGTCATCCCGTCTAAATACTGTAAGACCAGTTTTCTTGTTTTTCTATCTAATTTTTTAAAAGCTATTTCAGCTACCAAACCGTGTCCTTTTTCTCCCCAAGCAAACGTAGTTGTTGGAATAAGAAACAATAGGGCAAGGATTACAATATTTATCTTTTTCATTTTTTTTAATTATAACAAATTCATTTTCTTTAAATGCGTGAGCGAATTTACTAAAAACATGTATTTAATGGCATACAGTAGCTAATTTTTTTTAGTTCCTTTGTTAATTAGTGCTTCAGTGAGAGGTGTTTTAGTTGCCCAATAAAGCTAAAAATGCGCTTCTAGTTGGGGTTCGTAAATAGATGAGGTAGGTTGGGGTATTGGTTAATTACTAGATAATGAAACAATTAGTTTTTAGTGATGAAAATAATCAATAAATTGTTTGTAATGTGTTTGGAAAACAAAAAAAGGTTGTTATATTTGCATCCGCATTACGGAAGTAGGGCGTCTTATTGGAGAAATGGCAGAGCGGTCGAATGCGGCAGTCTTGAAAACTGTTGACTGTAACAGGTCCGGGGGTTCGAATCCCTCTTTCTCCGCTGGTTAATTCACAAAACCTAACAAAACCCTTTAAATCCTATGATTTAGAGGGTTTT
>CAIRMK010000186.1 GCA_903879645.1 uncultured Bacteroidota bacterium | reverse complement strand
TTCAAAATGCAGAGGTTGTTTCAAAATCATATCCTTCTTTTTGGAATGATTTAAGAAACATTGGATTTCAAATTTCAGAACAAAAAGCGTTGTAACTTGGCGTGTTTGCGGTATTGTCAAAAATAAACTTCAAAACACTTGACAACGCCTATCTCACAATCGTATATTTGCACACGTTTAAAAAAATGTGGGTTTTTAGGACTCATAACTTCCAATTTGTAACACATACCATTTTCAGATGAAATTATCTCATTTTCAATTCAATTTACCAAATGAACTTTTAGCAGAATTTCCAGCAGAAAACCGTGACGAATCTCGTTTAATGGTTATCGATAGAAAAAAAGGAACAATAGAACATAAGATGTTCAAAGATGTTATTAATTATTTTGGTGAAGGCGATGTAATGATTCTTAACAACACCAAAGTTTTTCCAGCTAGAATGTTTGGAAATAAAGAAAAAACGGGAGCTCGAATCGAGGTTTTCTTATTACGAGAATTAAATGCTGAACAACGTCTTTGGGACGTTTTAGTTGATCCAGCTCGTAAAATTAGAATTGGAAACAAATTGTATTTTGGCGATGATGATTCATTAGTCGCTGAGGTAATTGATAATACCACTTCAAGAGGAAGAACTTTGCGTTTTCTTTACGATGGTTCTTATGTTGAATTTCGTAACAAATTGACAGAATTAGGTGAAACTCCGATTCCAAAATACATCAATCGTGAAGTAACTCCAGATGATGCAGAACGTTACCAAACTATTTATGCTAAAGAAGAAGGGGCTGTAGCAGCACCAACGGCTGGTTTACACTTTTCTAAACATCTTTTAAAACGATTAGAAATAAAAGGAATAAATTTTGCTGAAGTAACGCTTCATGTTGGATTAGGAACTTTTAATCCGGTTGAGGTAGAAGATTTATCCAAACATAAAATGGATTCGGAAGAGTTGAAAATAAATCAAAAAGCGTGTGATATTGTTAATAATGCCAAAGCTAACAAAAAAAGAATTTGTTGCGTTGGAACTACGTCAATGCGAGCTATTGAAAGTTCAGTATCTTCACAACGTACTTTAAATCCTTTTGAAGGATGGACGAATAAATTTATATTTCCTCCGTATGATTTTAGTATTGCCGATGCAATGATTACGAATTTCCATACTCCAAAATCAACTTTATTGATGATGATTTCTGCTTTCTGTGGTCATGACTTAATGAAAAAAGCATATGAAGAAGCAATCAAAGAAAAATACAAATTCTATTCTTATGGTGATGCCATGTTAATTCTATAAGTGAAGCCGTTTAAACTTTTTTCAATTGGCTGCAAAATTGTATTTTTATCCCATATTTCAGCTTTTTTTAATTCCGTAGCACAACTATGCAATGAAAAAAAGCTAAAAACTGAAACAAAAACCCTAATTTTTCGCTTCAATCAAAAAAGTTTAAACGACTTCAGTGTCAAAAAATAAAATATTTTCTAAAATCCTGGCTGTACTGTCAGGATTTTTTTTGTTGTAGAATTTTTTTTTTGAAAGAACTTTTGTGTCAAAGGACAATCTATGTAAAAATATCCTCAGGTGTTCTTCTTTTCGCACTATTCTTTTTTCTATTTTTACGGCACATTTTTAGAGACAAGTCAATGACTTGTCTCTACAGAAAAACAAACAACAATGACATTTCAAAATACACTAGAATACGCGAAAAGCCTTGATGCCCAAGACGAATTAAAACACTACAGAAAAGAATTTATTTTTCCGCAACACAAAGGAAAAGATGTTATCTATTTTACGGGAAATTCTTTAGGATTGCAACCAAAGAGAGCTCGTACCTATGTTGATGAGGTGATGGATGACTGGGCAAATCTGGCTGTTGAAGGTCATTTTTATGCTAACAAACCTTGGTGGGACTATCAAGAGCGATTTGCAGAGCCTTTGAGCAAACTAGTGGGTGCTAAGCCGTCTGAAGTTACGGTGATGAACACTTTAACGATTAATCTTCACTTGTTGATGGTTTCTTTTTACCGTCCAACTTCCAAAAGATATAAAATTATCTGCGAAGAAAAAGCTTTTCCTTCGGATCAATATATGTTTCAAAGTCAGGTGACCTCCCACGGATACAATCCACAGGATGCTATTGTAGAAATTAAAAGAAGAGAAGGTGAGCACAATATTCGAATAGAAGATATCTTGGCTAAAATTGAGGAAGTAGGTGAGGAGCTTGCTTTGGTTTTGTTTGGTGGTGTAAATTATTATACCGGACAAGTGTTTGATATGAAAACAATTGTTGAAGCCGGACATAAAGTGGGTGCCAATGTAGGTTTTGATTTGGCGCATGCCGCTGGAAATATACAATTGGAATTGCACGATTGGAATGTAGATTTTGCTGCTTGGTGTTCCTATAAATACATGAACTCAGGTCCTGGCAATGCTTCGGGATGTTTTGTACATGAAAGACATCATCACAGTAATTTGCCAAGATTTGCAGGTTGGTGGGGGCATAATAAAGAGCGTAGATTCAAAATGGAACCGACATTCGACCCTGTGCATGGTGCGGATGGCTGGCAAGTAAGCAATTTGCCCATATTAACCTTAGCTCCTTATTTGGCATCCGTAGAACTTTTTGCCGAAATTGGCATGGAAAAACTTATTGCTAAGCGCAATCAAATTACCTCTTATCTAGAATTCATTTTGCACGAAATCGATAAGGAAGTGAACAGTACTTTTGAAATCATTACCCCCTCCAATCAAGAAGAACGGGCTTGTCAATTGTCAGTTTTCCTTCATGGAGAAGGTAGAAGTATTTTTGATTACTTAATGAAGAATGGTGTGATAACCGATTGGCGCGAACCTAACGTAATCCGTTTGGCTCCGGTACCTTTGTATACTTCGTATGAAGATATGTACCAATTTGGACAAATATTAAAACAAGGGATTGTAGTACATAAATAATATAAACTTTTATTTATTAAAAAACATTTCTTTTATTTGTAAAATATTGAGCATTAAAACCATACCAAAAAACTGAAACTATGAAACAAAAAATACAATTTTTTATTGTACTGATTTTCGCATGTTGTTCTTCAATAAAAGCACAAACTTCTAATAACGAAAAGGCAGCCAGAGAATGGATAGTAGCGCATTTGGAAGGGATAAATAGTAAGCAAATCGGTGATTTTAAATTGTCATTTGTTAGAAAAAGCTTGTCTGGAGAAACACTTCGTTTTCAACAAATGATGAATAATGTGCCTGTGTATAAATCAGAAATAGTAGTGCATATTAATCCTAGTAATGAAATTTCATATTCTACAAATTCTATCAATACAAATCTTCAAAATATTACTACTTCCCCAAGCATTACAGAGGAAGAGGCAATTAGTAAATCAAATCGTGTACTAAACAATTCAGACAATAGTGTTATTGCCGAAACTAAATTATTTGTTGCCTTTTTTAAAGGTCAAACAAGATTAGTATATAGAATAGTCACCAATCCTACTTCGGGGAGTGCTAGTTGGGAAAATTTAATTGATGCACAAACTGGTGATTTATTGAGTTCTAAAGATGTTGCAATATATTATAAGAAAAAAACAAAGAAAAAAACAGACTTAAAAGAAATCGTAACAAAAGATAATGTTGTTCAACCATCTTTTGTTACAGGTACTGGTATGATATATAATCCAGATCCATTGTCAAAAATGTTAGTTGCCTATAGCGGTCAGTATGTTGATAATAGTAATGCAACTAATGCTTCTCTAGATGCTGCAAGAGAAACAGTTACTTTTCCTGAAATAGACTTGACGGCTGGAGTATATAAATTGAAGAGTTCTTATGTTTGCATAAAAGATTTTGAAAGCCCTAGCAGAGGTCTTTTTACTCAATCGACTAATAATTTTAGTTTTAACAGAAGCCAATATGGTTTTGAAGCTGTAAATGCATTTTATCATTTAGATAAGAGTATGCGCTATATTAATGAAACGTTAGGCATAGTTTGTAAACCATCTTTGAATGGAGGAATATTTTATTATGACCCATCAGGCTTAAGTGGAGCAGATAATTCACACTATATTCCGTCAAGTGAACAAATTGCTTTTGGTGAAGGAGGTGTTGATGATGCGGAAGATGCAGATGTAATACTTCATGAATTTGGTCACGGTATTCACGATTGGATAACTCATGGTTCAGCTTCTGATAATTTTGGAGAGGGTAATGGAGACTATTGGGCTATGTCTTATAGTAGAAGTTTAAATCAATGGAATTCTTCTCAAGCGGCATATCATTATGTTTTTAGTTGGGATGGACACAATCCTTATTGGCCAGGAAGATTAGACAATACAACAAAAGTATATCCTACAGATTTAGATGGTGAAGTTCATGATGATGGAGAAATATGGTGCGCAGCTTTAATGCAAATTTTTGACATCATTGGTAGACAAGAAATGGATAAAGCTTTTCTTGAAGGAATTGCAAATACTACAACGACAAGTACGCAACAAGATGCCGCAATTGCTGTAAGACAAGCAGGTATTGATATGAACTATCCTTGTGCTGATATACAAGTTATGACACAAAAATTTACAGCAAGAGGTTATGTTTTGCCAGCGCTTTTATTATCAATGTCAACAATTGCAGATCAAACGGTTTCTGCAGACGCCTCTAACACTTACACTTTACCAAGCTATTTAACATTAGCTAACCCGATAACCGACAATTGTGATGCTATTGTAACTCAATCTCCAGTAATAGGAACAGTTCTAGCATCTGGCACATATCCAATAACAATGACAGCGACTAGTGGAACATCGATAGTTCCTCGAACATTTAACCTCACAATTACTCCTTTCTTGAGTGTAAATGAAAACATAAAACAACATGTAGTTATTTTTCCAAATCCAGCATCAAACCAAATGGTACTAAAGGGAGAATTTGATTCTAAAGAAAGTATTACAATTTATGACACTTTAGGACAAAAAGTTATGGAAAAAGCTATTAATTCCAATGAAGATAAAGTTGATGTTTCTAAACTTTCAAATGGAGTTTATTATATCTATTTTAATGTGTTAAAAGCTAGTTACAAGTTTATAAAAGAATAAAAACTTAATATCTAACAAAAAACCACAATTGAAATAAACCCAATTGTGGTTTTTTTTATTTTGTAAAAGCGAAGTACATTTGCAACAAAGAAAAATAAAGATGATAAAAGAACAAATCATACAAAACTTCGATCCAAGTCAACCAGGGCTTGCCGATGCTACTATTTTCGGATTGCCATTTACGTCCGAACAATCAGAAATCATTATTATTCCTGTGCCTTGGGAAGTAACCGTAAGTTATGGTGCTGGTGCATCGGATGGACCTGAAGCGGTCTTAGAAGCTTCTTTTCAAGTCGATTTAAACCATCAAGATTTTCCAGAGCTTTGGAAATTGGGAATGTATTATGCTGAAATTCCAGATACATGGAAAACACATTCGGATGCTTATAAAGCCTTAGCGCAACCTATCATAGAAGCATTGGAAGATGGGCAAGATGTTAATGAGATTCCTGTTCTAAAAAAGGATTTGGAAACTATTAATAAAGTGTGTCGTGATTTGCATACCGAAGTAAAACAAGAAGTGTTGTTTTGGATGAGCAAAGGAAAAAAAGTAGTGCTCTTGGGAGGCGATCATTCTACTCCACTTGGGTATTATGAAGCGTTGGCAACACAACATGAAAATTTTGGTGTCTTGCATTTGGACGCCCATATGGATTTGCGTATTGC
>CAIRMK010000185.1 GCA_903879645.1 uncultured Bacteroidota bacterium | reverse complement strand
TAAAAGATTTTGTTGACGAATTGAAAATGAAAGAATTAAATTCGTGGGTTATCGTTATGTAATCTTTTGTTTTACCTTTCGATTTTTTGTCTACACGTTGTTAATTTTTTTTTAATTATTTCCTTACTATTTCAATCAAAATGATTAGATTTGAAAAAGTTATTAATCCCCTAAATAATTAACATGCTTAAGAAAATCAATACCATCCTACTAGTAGATGACGACGATGCAGTAAATTTTTATAATAAAAGATTATTATTAAAGGCTGAATTAGGTGCTTCCATAGTGCAATTGTATAATGGAGCTGAAGCTATAAGAGAAATTATTACCCTGAACAATACCTTAAGTAAAAAAGATTTAGTGGTTATATTTTTGGATCTTAATATGCCTGTTTTAGATGGTTGGGGGTTTTTAAGCGAATTTAATAAAATCAGATATGCTCTTAATTTTAGTTTTGAAATTTATGTGTTAAGTTCTTCTATTAATCCTGCTGATATTGAAAAATCAAAACAAAACATACTAATTAAAGATTTTATTATCAAACCATTGACTAATGAACATCTTTCCGAATTAACAGCTATTGTTTCAAGCAATTAATAAATAGAATTTCATATAAGACAACGCAACTTATAAGTGGTTTTCCTATTTTAGATATAAAAAAAAACGTTTGAGATTTCAAACGTTTTTTTTATTGTGCATTATTGCTTTTCAATCCACAATCGCGCATTGACAAACGCTTCTATCCATGGTGAAACTTCATCTTTTTTATCAGTAGGATAATAGGCCCAATTCCAAGGAAATGTTGAACGTTCAATATGTGGCATCATCACCAAATGTCTTCCTGTGGCATCGCACATCATAGCGGTATTGTAATCGGAACCATTTGGATTGGCTGGATAACCTTCGTAAGCATATTTTGCAACGATATTGTATTGACTTTCTTCATGAGGTAATTTGAATTTTCCTTCCCCATGAGAAACCCAAACTCCCAGTGTTGTTCCTGCTAAAGTTGATAGCATCACCGAATTATTTTCTTGTACTTTTACCGAAGTAAAAATACTTTCGTGTTTGTGTGAATCATTATGATGCATTTTGCCATGAATTTCGTGCTCTGGATTGATTAATTCCAATTCCATTAGCAACTGACAACCATTGCAAATTCCGACAGATAGCGTGTCTTCTCTTTTATAGAAATGTTGTAGGGCCGTTTTTGCTTTTTCATTGTATAAGAATGCACCCGCCCAACCTTTGGCTGATCCCAGAACATCTGAATTAGAGAATCCGCCAACAGCACCAATAAATTGGATGTCTTCAAGTGTTTCCCTACCTGAGATTAAATCGGTCATGTGTACGTCTTTGACATCAAATCCGGCTAGGTACATTGCATTGGCCATTTCACGCTCGGAATTACTCCCTTTTTCACGAATAATGGCGGCTTTCGGACGAGGTTTTGATGCCTCGATTATAGGTTGTACTCCTGTAAAATGCTTCGGGAAAGTATAATTTAACTTTTGATTTTTATAATTCTCAAATCGTTCTTTTGCTTTATTGTTTTTGGTTTGTTTTTGGTCGAGTAGGAAAGAGGTCTTGAACCAAGTATCTCTTACACTTGAAATTTGAAACGTGAATTCATTCACTTTCAAGACATCTGAGTTTTCAACGGTACCAATTTTGAAAATTTCCAATCCTTCAAAAGCTTTTTCAAATGTTTCATCCTCTTTCGCTTGAAGCACAATTCCGATATTTTCAGCAAATAGGATTTTTACTAAATCTTTTTCTTTGAAGGCATCAAATGCTATTGTAGCGCCTAAATTCACATCGGAAAAACACATTTCTAATAGCGTGGTAATTAAACCGCCACTTCCAATATCATGTCCAGCAACGATTTGTCTTTCTTTTATTAATTCTTGAATCGTATTAAACGCTTTTTTGAAAAAGGGAGTATTTTTGATTGTTGGTGTTTCAGTTCCAATCTTATTCAAGGTTTGAGCAAACGAACTTCCTCCCAATTTAAAATCGTCTTGTGATAAATTGATATAGTAAATCGAACCTTTATTTCTTTGTAAAACAGGCTCCACTACTTTAGTACTATTAGAACAATTTCCAGCTGCTGAAATGATTACCGTTCCGGGAGCTATCACTTCATCATTAGGGTATTTTTGCTTCATGGAAAGCGAGTCTTTTCCCGTTGGAATGTTGATTCCTAATTCAATAGCAAAATCAGAGCAGGCTTGAACCGCTTCATATAAACGAGCATCTTCCCCTTCATTTTTACATGCCCACATCCAGTTGGCAGAAAGAGAAACACTTTTTAAATTGTCTTTTAAAGGTGCAAAAACGATATTGGATAAAGCTTCTCCAATGGCATTTCTACTCCCTGCTTTTGGGTCAATCAAAGCTGAGATAGGAGCATGACCAATGGATGTTGCAATCCCTTCTTTCCCATTATAGTCCAATACCATTACTCCCACATTGTTCAGTGGTAATTGTAATGGTCCTGCACATTGTTGTTTGGCTACTTTACCACCCACACAACGATCTACTTTATTGGTTAACCAATCTTTACAAGCCACAGCTTCTAATTGAAGGACGTTTTCTAAATAGCTTGGAATATTATCTTGTGTGTATTGTAATTCAGAATAATTTCTATGAATTGTTTTGTCAGCCATTATTGTTTTTGGAGAACTTCCAAACATATCTTCTAAGGCAAAATCCATGGGTTTGGACCCCGTAGACTTGCTTTCAAAAGTAAAACGATGGTTACCTGTAACATCACCCACCTGATACATAGGAGAGCGTTCTCTGTCGGCAATTCTTTGTAAGGTATCTATATCTTTTTGACCAATTACCAATCCCATGCGTTCTTGGCTTTCGTTACCTATAATTTCTTTAGCAGAAAGTGTTGGGTCGCCCACAGGCAATTTGTCTAAATCGATTAATCCACCGGTTGCTTCAACGAGTTCTGAAAGACAATTTAAATGGCCACCAGCGCCGTGATCGTGGATGGATACTATTGGGTTTTCATCGCTTTCTACCAATCCACGTATGGCATTAGCAGCACGTTTTTGCATTTCAGGATTCGAACGTTGAATAGCGTTCAATTCAATTCCAGAGCCCAACGCACCTGTGTCTGCTGATGAAACAGCAGCGCCACCCATTCCAATTCTGTAATTTTCGCCTCCTAGAATTACGATTTTATCTCCATGTTGTGGTTCTTGTTTTTGAGCTTGAGAGGCTTTTCCATAACCAATGCCCCCTGCTTGCATAATTACTTTGTCGTATCCTAATTTTCTGTCATCGGAACCTGCAGTTCTCAAAGTGGACCCTGAGGTTTTCGAAGCTTCATCATGTTCAAAAGTCAAAATAGAACCCGTAATTAGAGGTTGACCAAATTTATTTCCAAAATCAGAAGCCCCATTCGAAGCTTTGATTAAAATATCCATTGGTGTTTGGTACAACCATTTTCTTTCTTCCATGCCTTTTTCCCATGAATGATTTTGTTCCAAACGAGAGTAGGCTGTCATGTAAACGGCAGTACCAGCTAAAGGTAAAGAACCTTGTCCACCTGCTAATCTATCTCGTATTTCACCACCTGAGCCTGTAGCAGCACCATTAAAAGGTTCAACGGTAGTGGGGAAGTTATGTGTTTCTGCTTTTAAGGAAATAACAGCCTCAAATTCTTTTTTAGCATAAAAATCAGGTTTGTCAGCACTGTTAGGAGCGAATTGTTCCACTGTAGGACCTTTAATAAACGCTACATTGTCTTTGTAGGCGGACACAATATCATTGGGATTTTCTGCCGCAGTTTTCTTGATTAGTTTGAATAAGGAAGAAGGTTTTTCTTTTCCATCAATCACAAATGTACCGTTGAAAATTTTATGACGACAGTGTTCTGAATTCACTTGGGAGAACCCAAATACTTCTGAGTCGGTTAGTTTTCGGTTTAGTTTTATAGATAAGTTTTCTAAGTACTCTACTTCATCTTGACTCAAAGCCAAACCTTCTTGTTTGTTGTACACTGCGATATCTTCAATGTCAAGAATGGCTTCGGGTTGTATGTTGATAGTGAAAATATCCTGGTGTAATTCTGAATATTTTTGAGAAAGCATCGGGTCGAAATCAGAGAATTCAGTTGTCACTTTTTCAAATTCTTCGATACGGAGAATTCCATCGATCCCCATATTTTGGGTAATTTCCACGGCATTAGTACTCCAAGGTGTAATCATAGCGGCACGAGGACCAACAAAAAAATCCGTAAGAACGGATTTATCTATTTTATGTGCATTACCAAAAAGCCAGTTTAATTTTGAGATGGATTCTGCTGTCAATTCATTTTGCGTTTGAACAGCAAATACAGTTTTTGTTTCGTTTCCGAAAAAGTGAATCATTGTGTTGTGTTGTTGTGGTAGAGGCAAGTCAGTGACTTGACTGTACAAAGTTGTAGGTGCAAATTTAGTTTAAAAAAAAGAAGTACCAAAAAGTGTTTTCTATTAGTTTTAAACGTTTTTTCGACAATGTAGAAAAGACTTATTGAACATTAATAGGTCACGTAATCAGTAATTTCTAATCCGTAACCAATCATACCCACTCGTTTTGTTTGGTGTGTGTTTGTGATTAGTTTTATTTTAGAAATATCAATATCGTGTAATATTTGTGCTCCAATTCCAAAGTCTTTGGCATCCATTTTTATTTGTGGTGCATTAAGTATTCCTTGTTCTTGCAATATTTTTAGTTCTTTTAAGCGGTTTAACAAATCCAAAGATTGTACTTCTTGATTGATAAAAAGTACGGCCCCTTTTCCTTCTTCATTGATTAACTTAAACATATCATCCAATTTCTTGTCGGCGTTGTTGGTTAATGTTTCTAGAATATCATTATTGATTTGTGTGGAATTAATACGTGTAAGGATGGCATCACCATTACTCCAACTTCCTTTTGTTAAGGCAATATGGACTTGTTTATTGGTTGTTTGCAGGTAAGCTCTTAATCTAAAATCACCAAAACGAGTTTGTATTTCAAAATCTTCTTTTTTTACAATCAAACTATCATGTTGCATTCTATAAGCCACTAAAGCTTCAATGGAAACCAATTTTAAATCAAACTTTTTAGCCACTTTTACCAATTGTGGTAATCGAGCCATAGTTCCGTCGTCGTTCATGATTTCAACAATAACGCCTGCTGATTTAAATCCGGCTAATCTAGCAAAATCAATGGCAGCTTCGGTATGACCGGTTCTTCTTAAAACGCCACCTTGCTTAGCAATTAAAGGGAAAATATGCCCAGGGCGACCTAAATCATGAGGTTTTGTATTGGGATCAACAAGTGCTTGTACCGTTTTTGCTCGGTCTGAAGCCGATATTCCAGTTGTCACTCCATTACCCCGTAAATCTACAGATACCGTAAAAGCAGTTTGCATAATATCGGTATTGTTGTTGACCATGGTGTTTAATTCCAATTCTTTGCAACGACTTTCTGTGAGAGGCACACAGATTAGTCCTCTTCCATGAGTTGCCATAAAATTTATCATTTCAGGAGTGACTTTTTCGGCAGCAGCTAAAAAATCGCCTTCGTTTTCACGATCTTCATCATCGACCACAATAATTATTTTTCCTTGGCGGATGTCTTCAATAGCTTCTTCAATAGAATTGAGTTGAATAGTGTTTGACATTGTATTTTTGTTGTGTGTTAGTGTTTGTTATCTGGTGTAGTAATTTTTTTAATAGCCATTTTATTTAGATAGTAAATTATGAAATAAAATGGGAATGCAACTACGAGGGCAATCGTTGTTCCAGGTTCAATAATTGTATTTGCTTTAGTTGCAATATTTTCGATACATTGCTGTGATTTGAAGGCAAAGTATAAGAATACAGCAATTAGTACAATGGTTATTATGTTTAAAAATAGCGTGTTGTATTTAAAATGTGCTATTGCAAAAAGTATTGAGCTACCATATAATGACATTGTGATTTTTGTCCTACTAGCATACTTATTGCAATCAACTTCAATACTTAGAAGTTGCTCTTTTGTTGGTTTTTCTAACGAAAATTGTTTGCGACTTGAATTATTTTCTTCTTTAGAAAAAAGCGTATTTAGTTTAGTGTACTCCACAAATTTTTGAATTGGAATTAGCACCCTATCAAAAGTAATCATTCCGCCAATATCATTAATCGCTCTATAGGTAAGCAATATGGCTAATGGCGTAAGAATCATTGACGATAGCCATACCCCCATAAAAGCAGGCATTCCATTTTCTTGCGCTACTCTTTGCCCAAAAGTATTGATGAAGTGAAAAGTAATAAAAATGGAAACAGCAAAAACAATCGGTAAGCCTAAGCCCCCTTTTCGAATAATAGCTCCAAGGGGTGCGCCAATGAAAAACATTAGAACACAAGAAAAAGGAATCATAAACTTGTCATAGATTGCAATCCAATGACTATTAATGTTTTTATCTTTAGCTTCCATTTCAATTATCGAACTATCAATAGAAAATCCAGTATTTTCGATATTATTAATAGCGATTCGAATTGCTTCTCTTTTTTGAATATCGGTAAGGTAGCTTAGAAAATCAGTTCCCATGACTTTTTTCAAATGTAAAGCAGCATAAGGTGGGGTGTAGAAAGCATTTGCAACACCTGTACGTAAATATAAATTTTCTATATTGGAATGCAGGTCTTTTTTGTAATTCTTATTTAACGAGTCAAGTGTAAATCGTAATTCATTGATATTAAGCATTGTTGTTGTATTGGAAAGATTTACACTTTCCATACTGGATTGATTTATTTTTGATAAATCAATATTGATGACATCTTTCTTGAATGTTCCTTTTGCAAATGGAATTTTGTTTCTTTGGTTGAACGCTTTTGGAATAATATCTTCATAATAATTTCCATTATACAGTACCAGTTTTAAGATATTGGAGGATTCGCTGCTTACCAGTACTCCTTTTTCTGCCTTGATAACTGTGGTACTTCCTTCACCGTTATCTAATTTTTTATGAATAGTAACTCCTTTTAGGAAATTCCCTTTTTCCCCTGATTTTTTTTCAACTTTAATGGTATAATTTCCAACTTTGCTAAATTGACCTTCTGCTATTGCCATAGCTGGTTTTACTTGTGCTATATTTCTCCTGAAGTTAATAAATTTATATTCGGCATAAGGAATAACATTATTGGCAAAAAAGAAAGAAACAACACTTAAAAGTAAAATAAAAACAGTAATACTTCGTAGGGTTCTTTGAAAAGAAATTCCAGAAGATTTCATCGCGGCAAATTCATAGTTTTCAGCGAGGCTTCCAAAAGTCATAATGGAAGCTAGTAAAATGGAAAGCGGTAAAACTAGCGGTATTATCCTAGGCATTGAAAATAAAAGAAACTTCACTACTAAGATAAAGTCTAAATCTTTACCAGCCAATTCTGAAATAAATAGCCAAACTGTTTGAAGAATAAATATAAAAAACAAGATTACAAATACAGTCGTAAATGTAATCAAGAAGGTTTTTAATAAATACTTATCTAATATTTTCACAAAAATTAATCTAATTTATTGATGTAGTATTTTGGATATTTACTGGCTACAAATGTAAATTGATTATTTGATAAAGGTTGATTGGTTTTAAAAGAATTAACAATCAAAGTTGTTTTTGTTCCGTTTTTACCAATCTCTATTAGGTTATATATTGTTTTAGTTTGAATATCTATACCTAAAAG
>CAIRMK010000184.1 GCA_903879645.1 uncultured Bacteroidota bacterium | reverse complement strand
GTCTTTTGTCTTTTGTCTTTATTTTATTAAAACAAAATACTGAAATCCTGTCAAAGATAAACTCCCAGAAAGTGTAACAGCATCACCCGTTAAAGCATTCGTCCAATTGCCTTGTAATGCTACTGGAACTGTTACTGTTTGAGTAGTACTTCGGGTATTATCTACTACTAGTACTTGTTGTGTTGCAGCGGTTTTAGTAAAAACCACTACGTTATCATCACTATAGGTAGTTACTGTTCCTGTTCTTGCGGTAGTAGAAGAATTATAAAAACCCAATAAATTAGTATAGGCCGAAAGCATAGTACTATTGGCAGTCCAATCTATTGTATTGCTGCCATTGTATATTGCAGGACTGCTCACTCCTACTTCTTGTCCGCAATACAATAACGGAACGCCTTGCAGGTAAATAGCAATAACCGATGCCGACAAAGCACCACTATTACTACCATAAACTGTATTGGGTGTGGCAGTATTCGATTCATCATGATTGGTAGTGAATCGCAGTTTCTTTTTGCCAGAAGGCACTACGGCATATTCATTGGTATTCGTTGTAAAAAGAGTGGTTGCACTGGTTTGGGTTGTGCCAAAAACATTCTTTTCGGCAGTTAAATAATCCCAAGCGAAATTCATTTGGAATCCTGCGGTAAAATGATCGGCACGACTTCCTTCGGCTAAAAGAATCAAATGTTTGTTTGGAATGGCATTTAGTGCCGTATTGGCTTGCAACCAAAAATCATACGGAACATAATCGGCAGCATCACAACGAAATCCATCGATATTGGCATTGGTTACCCAATAGGTCATCGCATTAATCATAGCCGTTCGCATATCATTGTTACTATAATTTAAATCGGCAACGTCATTCCAATTCGTTCCAGCGGGACTGATAATTTGTCCATTACTGTTTTGGGTATACCAACTAGGATGTGCTGTTATCCAAGTATTATCCCAAGAGGTATGATTGGCAACCCAATCTAAAATCACGGCAATTCCTTTTTGGTGCGCAGTAGTCACTAAGGTTTTAAGGTCTTGCAATGTTCCTAAACTGCTTCTCACCGAAGTATAATCTTTAACACAATACAATGAACCAAAAGAATTCGTCACTCCTATTGGGAAAATAGGCATAATCCAAATGGTATTTATTCCTAATGCTTTAAGATTGTCTAATCTATTGGTGATTCCTTGAAAGTTTTTGGTAGCACTAAACGCTGCAGGATTAATTTCATACATGACAATATCAGCGGTAGCCACGGGAACAAAACCATCGGTGGGAACTACGGGCGTAACTGGTGTTGGTACTGCAGTAGTATCTTCACTTTTACTACATCCTTGAAAAATGAGGAACAAGCACACTATGATTGTAAGTTTTACTATAAGAGCTGCTTGTTTCATTTTGTGGTTTGTGGTTTGTGATTCTAACTTTTTCTGTGGTTAAAAAAAATGAATTGTCGTGTTAATTACAATTCAAATGTACTACTTTTTAGCATAAAAAAAACTGCCAAAATGATTTTGACAGTTCTCCTAGAATCACAATAATTTTAAACAAAATAATTCTATATTTTAATTGGCTAAAAACTTAAACGCTATGGTTCCAATATTAGCACTTAATCCATCCGTTCTGGTATAATGATTGAATCTAAAATCGATGTTCTTTAATCCTAAACCG
>CAIRMK010000183.1 GCA_903879645.1 uncultured Bacteroidota bacterium | reverse complement strand
TTCCATTCCAAGTCGCTGTTTGTTAACATAGTACTGTTGGCGCTGTTGGTTGCGTTCCAGATATATCGTATTGACATGATATTGGATTCCATGTTGCTGTTTGGTAACATAATACCGTTGGAGCCGCAGGTTGCGATCCTGTGATATCATATTGACAAGTAGTTCCATTCCAATTCCCTGTTTGGTAACATAATACCTTTGGCGCTGCTGGTTGTGTTCCTGTGATATCGTATTGACAAGTAGTTCCATTCCAAGTCGCTGTTTGGTAACATAGTACTGTTGGTGCTGTCGGTTGCGTTCCAGTGATATCGTATTGACAAGTAGTACCGTTCCATGTTGCTGTTTGGTAACATAATACCGTTGGAGCTGCTGGTTGTGTTCCTGTTATATCGTATTGACATGATGTTTCATTCCAAGTCGCTGTTTGGTAACATAGTACTGTTGGCGCTGTTGGTTGTGTTCCTGTGATATCGTATTGACAAGTAGTTCCATTCCAAGTCGCTGTTTGGTAACATAGCACTGTTGGAGCTGCTGGCTGTGTTCCTGTTACGATCCATGAACACGTTGCTATATTAAACGTTGCCGTTTGATAACAAGCAAGCGTAGGTTTTGGAATTTGAGATCCTGTTAAATCCTGTACATTAATTGTTTGTGATGCTGTAGCTGTGTTACCACATGAATCAGTTGCTGTCCATGTTCTGGTTATAGAATAATTTCCAGCACATTGTCCATCTGTTCTAACATCATTGTAAGTCAATACGAAAGCACTTCCACATGCATCAACTGCGGTTGCTTGAGCAAATTGAGGAACTGCTGGATAATTTATAGTTGATATTGCTGGTAAATTTGAAATAACAGGTGCAGTGTTATCAACCACATTAATTGTTTGAGAGGTAGTTGATGTATTACCAGAAGCGTCGGTAGCCGTCCAAGTTCTGGTGATAGAATAACTTCCTGCACATGGACCATTTGTTCTAACATCCGTAAAACTCAAAGCAACTGAACTACAAGTATCATTAGCTATTGCTTGGGTAAAGGCAGGGGTGGCGGGGCAACTAATAGTTGTTGGAGAAGGTAAAGAAGCAAAAACGGGAGCCGTTGTATCTTTAACTACAATAGTAATGGTTGCAGTATCACAGTTATTAGAATTTGCATTTTCACAAATTTTATAGGTATAGACATACGTTCCTGCTGCAACTCCACCTAGCACACTAACATTCCCTGAATTATCAAATGATATATTTGGATTACTTCCGGTAAGTACTGTAAAAGTTACTAAATTGGAAGGAACGACAACATTATTTAATAAATCATTAGACAAAACATTTCCAATAATACCATTTGTAACGCAATTAATATTAGAAAAAGTATCATTAATTGCATCAATTATAGCACATTTACTAATAGTAAATGGAAAATTACAACCCGATGAATTAGGCGGAACAGCATAGAATGTTGTTGTAGACCCTGCCATTAATGGAAAGGGGTTACTATCTGTATACTGGATAGAAGATACCGTTACTGGAAATTCATTATAAAACAATGATCCGATTGGAAAATTTGGAGCTATTTGTGAAACCGCCACGGTAGTACTTGAGTTACAAAAATTAAAATTCCTTACCAATGGTGTATTTTGACAATTAGTAGCCACATAATTTGTCGCATCAATATTCATCCCTATCGATTGGGTAATTGGTTCACCAGAACAACTTCCATTTTGAGTATATCCTTGTATAAACGATTTGTTATTTAAAACAGTGCCTGTGATAGCCCCTACTCCTGAGGAAGTTCCATTCACCAAAATGGTATTTCCACAGCTACTATTACTTAAAATAGAACAATCTGTTGTTGCTCTTAATTTGAAGGTAAGCGATGCTAATAAAGTATTAGGATTAGCTGGCAATGGTAAAGTGCCAAAATCCCATACTATAGAACCTGTCGCTCCCAAAGTTGGATTAAAGGTGATGTTGTTTGGAGTGGGAAGTGGAGTAAAATAAATATTTCCAACTGCACTACCTGCAACATAGCTTGCATTGAATGGAATAGGAATAACTAATTTATAATTATTAATCGCTTCTGTCCCTAAATTCTTGATAGCCACATTAAAAGTCATATCTTGACTTGGTAAAACGGTATAAGGTGGTGAAGTTACTGCAACTCCATTTACAGCGGTTGCGGTTAAGACATTTTCGGGCTCAGGAACATAGGCATCTACTGCCATAGCAATAGAGAATATAGCATATGTATCTCCGCCAGTACCATATCTAAAATTTGTTGATGTTTGGCTGTTTCCAATGACTGAATTACTCGTATTAAGTACATTGAACATGTGTATATCAATACCCGTATTATTTACTAAGTTAGGATTTCTTGCATTTCCACCTGTATTAATTGAAGAGTTGAAAAAGTTAGTCGTACTATTACCGCTATCACTTAAATTCAAATAGGTACTATCACTATTTTTTCTTATGCTAAAATAATCTCCTGTCAAACCTACATCTCCTTCACTTGCCATTAAACCGAGTTTAACACCTACATTTCCTGTTTGAACGGTATTAAATCCCGATACTGGTAAATCAAATGGAGTAGTATTGGTCGATACTATATAAGCATGACCATCAAAAATAGTTACATCACGGTATTTCATTTTTGAGTTCTCATAAACAACAATAAGTCCCCACCCCCCTGAGTATCCAGTTCCTCCACCATTTCCATCACGAAGCGCTAAATCTGCAGCTAAATATTCTCCAAGACCATTTTGACGCACATAGTCTGTAACTTCTGCATAAGATGAATAGATATAGTCTCCTGCAGTTGTAGGATAATAAATATCAGTTGCTGCAGCCGTAAACTGGGTATAGGCACTAGAATTTGGGCCTTTAAACATTATTTTTCTTTTGTCAAAGTTTTTTGTATATAATGTACCGACCATAATTGTCCCAGAAACATTAACATCTGTATTTGAAGATGATTGCGTATTTGAATTACTTAAAGTTAAAGATGTACTTCTAACTAAATCCTTTACTAAAAGTGAAACCGTACCATCAATTATTTGATAAGATGTGCTCAGAGTAGCTGTTGCAACAGATCCTGATACAGCGACTGTCACCGGCACATTAACTGCTGTTCCACCATTAATTGACATGGTTACTTTGTTTGCACCGGTATTATTGGTATAATTAAATACGTAAGTATTAGTTCCATTACTAAATGTATAAATTGGATAATAATTACCCGAAGAACCACCTCTAGTAACCGTTAAAGTATAACTAGTATTTGTTATAGAACCGTTATTTAAAATATTATAATTAGTATTAATATTTTGCGGAGTATCAATAGATTTTGTAACACTAAAGGTGTTACTTGCCGTACCAGATTGATCTGCTCTTCCAGTCCAATATAATCCTGCATAAACAATATTTGAACAAGCCGGAACAGCACCATTCTCAGTTGAAAGGCTTAATGTGGCAGCAGATGAATTAAATGTTGGACTTCCTCCTAAACCAGCAATTGTATTACCATCAACATCCACATAAACCATAGTAGTACTATTGTTATTTGTTGTTGCATCATAATTTTGTAATGTTAGGTTTGTATTACCAATCATGGTAAAATCTCCTTTCACATTGTATATTTTCTTGGTGGGAGTATATTGTGAAGTTCTTTGTGCAAAGGGCACCATAACTTGACCATTTACAGAAAGAACAATTCCAAAAAGGAAAATGATTTGCAAAATCAAAAAAGATTTTCCGTTAAACTTTGAACTTAAGTAGTTATTTTCCATAATTTTTAATTTTAATCCTTAAATATGTTTTATGCTCCTTTTTCTATTTTATAAATAACGACATGATCCGTTTTGCAATTTTCAATAAATTGATTCAATTCCTTAGGTTTACAATCAAATTTTACTTGTAAATAAATATATTTCAATTTATTAAGATTAGAAATAGAACAAATATCTATTGGAGCCTTTAAATCTGCAGGACTTTCTATTATTATCGTAAGTATTTCAACATCATTATTTTGTGGTAGTTTACTATTTAATAAAGAAAATGATGAAACATCTGAATACACACAAACAGGATTTTTACCATACGTTTTTATAACTCTTTTTGTTAGATAAATTGATGGTTGAACATCTTTCAACAGACTTTCTAATCTCTTATATGGCGGTATATTAGTTGAAGTTTGAGGAAGAGACTTTAAAGTAACCAAATAATCATCAACTTGTACAATAGTCAAACTCTGTGTTATTGGTTTCAATACACTTTGAGAAAAACTTCTATTGGTTACGAATAAACTTAATAAAAGAATAAAGTATATTCTACTATTACTATTTGTATTTAAAAACAAATTTTTAAATGTTTTTTTAGATTGTTTTAAAGTTTCCATTTTCATATCCTATTTATATTCAGATTATTTATATTCAGAATTTACAATTTCTAATTTAATTGCTAAAATTTAACAATTTAGCGACAAATACTTAACACACGAAAACTCATTTTACAGATATTCATATAAAATTCTTGCTTTTCAGTTCAAATCTAGATTTAAATCTATTGTCAAAATAATAAAAACGATGAATAACAAAAATAAACTACAAAATACACTAAACTTCGTAATTAACACCATTCAAAAAATTTAAAAAAAATAATTTTAACAGTTTTTAACTTTTTTTATCACCTATTTACAAATGAAAAAAACGCAACCTTTAATTTTAAATCCGAATCCATATTGATGCATTTAATCGCTAAATTATGCATTTAATCCGATATAAAATAGTTTTTGTCACTTAAATTTGATTTAGCGTGGCTTAAATACTACAAAACATTATTTAAAGTAGATAATAATCAAACTTACAAATAAAAAATATATTAATTTTTACTTAATTTTTACATA
>CAIRMK010000182.1 GCA_903879645.1 uncultured Bacteroidota bacterium | reverse complement strand
CCGAATAATCCGAAGTGATGAGTAAAGCAGCCATTAGGTTATTACCTAGATGAAATCCTAAGGATAATTCTAGTCCCTCATCCATTAATGTCATAATACCTAGCAAAAATCCAGTGCCGATATAAAAGACCATAACCCCATAGCCCATTTCGGCAACTTCAGGATTTGCACTATGAAATACTCCGAAAACTACAGAGGTTACTATAAAAGGAACCCATCTGTTTTTGGCTAGAATACCAATATGCTGCATTAAATATCCTCTAAACAAGTATTCTTCAAAACCTATTTGAAAGGGAAATAAAGCGATACTTACTACAAATAATAGTAAAAACTTTATGGGATGAAAATTCCAAACCACGTTGGAACTATCCCTATAATAGGAAATTGCGAAAGTGGCTAAGGTTAGCACTACAATTAGTCCAAATGAGAAGAAAATTCGTTTAAAATCAACACTTTTCCGAGTGGTAGTTAAGGACAATATAGTGCGTTGGTGAATAGTATACACCAAAGTAAACAACAAGGCTAAAAGAAGAATAAATGGTGATAAATTGACTAGCAGCGCCACAATATTTGGCATTTTGTTCATAATATCATAAGAGCTCTGTATTGTTTCTTTAGGTAATATTAGAAAAGAAATAAAATTTAAAATAAAAATACCAGTTGACATCAAGGTAGTTACCAAAACTCTCCACCATTCATTATTTCCTTTGTAGGCTTGTTCTATAAACATCTATTATTCTAAAATATTAAATACATTTGTTTCGACTAAAATAGTAAAAATAGTATAGAAACCATTACTTTATTTTAAAAAAATATGATTACCATTTACCACAATCCACGCTGCGGAAAATCAAGAGAATGTCTAGCTTTTATTGAAACTTACAACCATCCCTTTAAAGTGATACACTATCTTCAAAACCCTTTAACGTTTACTGAATTAGAAGCACTCCTTACAAAATTAAAGTTGCAGCCTATTGGATTAATACGAACTAAAGAATCCATTTGGTTAGAACAATTTAAAGACAAGTCATTAACAGATAAAGAAATTATACAATCGATGGTTGACTACCCTATTTTGATGGAACGACCGATTGCTGTCTACGGTGAAAAAGCAGTTATAGCAAGACCTTTAGAGCTGATAAAGACTATCCTTTAACGTTTATTGTGGCAGTTTTAACAAACCTTTGTGATTTGATAGTTAAACGAATGTTTAATTTTGCGGTCATAGAAATTGTATGAAAAATAAACACTCAATTATGAAATCCATTAAAATCTTTTTAACGTTAACATTATTATTAGGTTCGTTATTCAATTATTCTCAACAAAAACAAGGAGGACCAAAAGTAAAAGTAACTGGTAAAATTGTAGAAAAGGGGACGAATTTACCTCTTGAGTACAGTACAATTTCATTAGTAAATACGACTACAAATAAAGTAACCTCTGGAGGAATTACCGATAGTAAAGGTAATTTTAGTTTTGATTCAGCTCCTGGAATTTACAACATCAAAGTGGAGTTTATTTCTTTTAAATCAATTGAAATAAAATCTAAATCAATAACCACAGATACTAATTTAGGTAACATTTCTCTGCAACCTGATGCTACACAATTAAAAGATGTTGTTATCACTGCACAGAAATCAAATGTGGAGATCAAATTAGACAAAAAAGTGTATAATGTAGGCCAAGACATGACGGTAAAAGGAGGAACTGCTAGTGATGTTCTTGACAATGTTCCCTCTGTAAGTGTTGATGGTGATGGAAATGTAAGTTTGAGAGGCAATGACAATGTAAAAATATTTATTGATGGTCGACCTTCGAATGCAATTAATATTGCCGATG
>CAIRMK010000181.1 GCA_903879645.1 uncultured Bacteroidota bacterium | reverse complement strand
ATTTATCAAAGAACTTAAGAATTCTTTGTAATCTTTAAGCGTATTTAAAACAAATACACCCTTTTTTAGAAAAAATAATACTTTTGCTATAGTTTGTTTATGTTTTTTAAGTCTTTTTTCAGACAACCTATAGATTGAGAAATAAAAGGGTTTTAAAATCCAATATCTTGAATTTTGATAAGTAAAAAGTTGGCTACCAAAACCTTCTTTAAACCTTACCACACCTTGACTTCCTCCAACTGAAACATCATAACTTTTGTAACCTTTTTCAAATGAATATTTAATAATTTCATCGTGCATAAAAATTGAAATAGGCAAATCTTGATAGTCCTTTAAAACACCTCCATTGATGTAGGTCAATCGTTGTCCGCATTTTATAACATATAAAGCACCAACAATTTTATTTTGATAAATACAAACACCAATTTTAGCAAAATCTTTGTCCAAATAACTCTTTAGCGTGTTTTTAACCGATTCGAAAGAGCGTAAAGGATACCCCTTAAGAAACGCATTTTGAGCAAAACAGTTATAGGCAATTGCAATTTCAGATTCAGCGGTTACATACTTAAATTCAAAGTCAAAAGAGCTTGCTTTTTTCAGATTTCTTCGATGATTGGAACTAAAATTTTGAAGTATTTCATCATGATTTTTTTCATATAAATCAATAAGTCGCATGCCAAAAAGCGGAATCACATATTTGAATTTTGTCCCTTCTTGACCTGAATAAAAAATACTATTCAAAGAAATAGCATTTAAACTATAATTATGAAAAACAAGATTATTATTAATTAATGGCAGATTAATCTGAAAATAACAACAATTATTTTTTATCGCAAATGCTTTTAAATCATGGATACAATCCTCAATCTTCTCTTCATAATTATTTTCAATTACTGGTCCAGAGGGAACAATTAAAAATTTAAAAATAGAAAATTTTGCAATGACCATTCCACATCCTCCAATTATTTTATCATTTTCAGTAATCAGATAAAAATTATAATCAAAACCATAAACAGAATAAGCTTTTATCCAATCAGATAATTGATTATATAAACCTCTTTCAGTTTCTTGAAGATAGACATCCCATAAATCCAACCAATGCTGTTCTTTAGTAAAAAATGAATGTATCATGTTAGATAGTTCTTGAAGGAATAGTAGAATTATTTTTTATAAAAATAAAGCCTTTCTCATCAATGTCAAAAATAGTTTCTTGAAATTTTTTATAAAAAGTCAATAACTCTGATAAAGTTGGATTCCAAATAGTTTTTTCTTTCACTTTTTGAGATAAATAATCAAAATTAGCAACTGCTATTTCATTTAAAGAGGTATCAGAATTAATTAATTTTCCAAGATAATGTGCCATGTCAACTGAAAAATAAGTATGTGCTATAAAAACTCCAGACTCTTCAATTAAAATATTGACGTTATCGCTACATAAAGCAGTAGTGAAATCTAACATTTCAATAGTCTGGAAGATATAAAACTCTTTTTTATCAATAGTATGTTTGAAAAATAGCGGAGAATATTGCGCTGCTTTATAAGTTTGTTTTTTTGATGTATTCCACGTAAAAAGAACCTTTAAAAGCATTCTTACAATGGGACTAATATTTTTAATCAAGCTAAAAATTTCTTGTACTTTACATTTGTTAATAATATTTTTTGAGTGAGTAATACTTTCAATGTAATTTCTAACTCTAAACTCATCATTATCATAATGAAAAATTATATTTTTTACTAAAGAAATGCTTCGCTTTAAAAAAGGTTGTCCTTTGATAGCATTATAATAGTACTCTAAATTAAACTGATCGGGATTGAGTTGATTGATCATTGCAGTAGTAGCATTGGCGCAATCTACATAGTTCCAAAGTACAGAAATACCTTTACTTGTTAAGGTGTTTTCATACTCAGTGGAAGAAATTTCATTTTTTTCAAACAAACTAAAGTTATAAGGTTGAAATCCATGGTCTATCCAAACTGGAATTTTGGTATAGGGAGGTGTGAAATGCTTGAATTCAGCAAAGGCAGAAGCATTATCTCGTATAGATTGTGTAAGTGAATGGTAACAAAGCTCATGTCCCTCCTGCTGCCATTGGCCTATTTCTGCTGCTTGGTTTTCAATAGAAGCATTTTCATCCCGTTTAGAAAAATGATTCAAAAAAAATCCTTTGGTTATCTTAATATTATTGGATTTAAAAAATACTCTTTGGATTTTTAAATTTTCGGCAGTATCAAAATCGCAATGATCTGTAAAACAGGCTATGGCAGCAAAAGGAATGGGTGAACGGCTTAATTCTATAGGATGATTTTGGGTAAACAACAATGCCAAATCTTCATCAATTTCTAGAATAGAGTGAGCAGCAGTAATCTTTTTGGTGTTAATGGCACCCGTATAATGAGTTATAGGAGTTGCCCACTCAGGGTTAAACCTCCACAGTAACACATTAGGTGCATTCTCGTTTACCTCCCATATCCCATGGTTGCAATTGGCTTGAACGTAACATCCATCCTCCAACTGAATAACCTTGGGCGCAAAAGAATTAGCTATTCTTTTTTGGCTGATAGCTACCCAAGCATAGTTGTGATTCCTAAAAGCTTTAATAGGTTGCGTAAATGTTATTTTAATATCAAAAGAAGTATTCTTACTAGACAATATAGTACTACAATCAATTACTACTTTATGCAGTACCTCAGCAGAAAATGCAATATTTTCTGTAGATTTAATGGTGATAACTGCTATAGATTCTAGATAAGGTAATGTTGTTGCCACTTTTTTGTCTTTTGTGCAAATCTAATATAAATAACATTCAATACAGATAGTAAAACATTATAATTGGTTTGAAAAAAAATTAGATATTGCTAACCCGTTCTTGAATATAGCCAATGAAACAACTGATGTGAGTCACTGCATCGGAGGAATAGTATAACAGATAGGATTTTTATTTTCAGCATCTAGAAAGTTTCAAACGATTTTGCTTTACTATTACAAAAATTTATTTTTATATTTTAGTAAACTAAAACCTTTGTTAATAATTTATTTAGACGGCTTTAAAATACAATCGTCAATCAAGATTTTGGTAAATAATTTAGCGCCATCTTCATTAAGATGTCCGCAGTTGACATAATATTTTTGGTCAAGTAATGTTTTAGAATAATTTTTGAAATTAGGAATTTTCTGTTGTAATTTTTCTGGATAGTCAGAAGTGGCAACTTGACTACAAAATGGCGCACAAAAATAAGTGACATCAATATGTTTTTCTTTGCATAGTCTGTCAATATTATCAAGCATTTTATTACTTTTATTAATTGTTTTTGGCAATGTATAGCCTTTATCATGAAAAGGCTCTTTTCTTGGATTAAATCCATCTGCAAAATTTTCTGTGGAATGTTTGCTCGTAGTTGAATTAAAAAATTCTCTAAAACCAATTTTATAATCATTACTAGCATATCGGTAAAAGGGAAGATAATAACATAAAAAGTAATCAGGATTATTCTTCTTTTGAAAAGTATTGATTATGCTATTATTCCGAATATAAGGTAGGGTTTCAGCTTTAAAAAAATTAGAATTTCCTTCAATATTATAATTATAATCTATTTCAATAAAAAGTTTTTTAAATTGAACATTATTATCAAGTAATAATTGTAAAATTAAATAAGTAACATCCAGCTTCCCGCCTTGAACACCTAGATTTATAGCCGTTCCACCAGTGGCTTTTTCAACCATCTTTGTTACTATGTGGTTATCTACTCTGGAAGACCCTAGAAAACCATAATCTATTTTTTTATTTTTTAGTTTAAGTATATATTGTACTTTATTTCTTGGTTTAGCATGGATATACCCATAAGTATAAACAAGGTCTAATACGGTCATGATAATGAGTACGCTTACTATTGTAGCTAATAAATATTGTATAAACTTTTTCATTAAAACTGAAAATAGATAAAGTTACTTGCCTTAGAAAAAACACCTAAAATTAGTATCAAACAAACTACAAAAAGTAGTTTAACTTGGGTTAATTTACCAAAAAAAGGATGTTCTTTTTCTCTAGAAAACCACTCCACTATGATAAATCCGAAAACTAAAAGGAGTAATTCTACTGAATAACGTTCAATAGATAAATATTGGACCTTACCTTCAAAATTAAAAGAAAAAATTCTTTTAATATAATGAAAAGCTAGTGTAATAGTTTTGGATCTAAAGAAAATCCAAGCAAAAGTAGTTAATGAAAAGGTGAAAATAATTTTGAAAAAGTCTGTAGCGCTAGGAAGGTATTTTCCTTTTGCTACTATATCAATATTATTTCTGTTATTATTTGTAATAAGTAAAGGTAAAAAGTAAATAGCATTTAAGGCTCCCCAAAAAATAAAAGTCCAATTAGCACCATGCCAAAAACCGCTTACAATAAAGATGATGAATGTGTTTCTAATTTTCATCCTCATCCCTCCTCTGCTTCCACCTAGTGGAACATAGAGATAATCTCTAAACCAAGAAGACAAAGAGATATGCCATCTCCGCCAAAATTCAGCGATGTCTCTAGAAAAGTAAGGGAAATTGAAATTGCGAAGTAAATCTATTCCAAAAAGTTTTGAGGTTCCTAAAGCGATGTCAGAATAGCCACTAAAATCACCATAGATTTGAAAGGTAAAGTAAATGGCTCCTAAAACTAAAGTTAGAGAATTCATTTTATCATAATGATCAAAAATTTCATTAGCATACAAAGCACAACTATCAGCAATTACAACCTTCTTAAACAATCCCCAAACTATTTGATAGAGTCCATCTTTAGCCTGATTATAATTAAAAGCTCTTCTCTTTTTAATCTGTGGCAATAAATGGGTGGCTCTTTCAATGGGTCCTGCAACTAATAATGGAAAATAACTAACAAAAAGGGAATAGGTCACCACATTTCTTTCAGGTTCAATTCTATTTTTATAAATATCAATCACATAAGATAATCCATGAAAAGTGTAAAAAGAAATCCCTATGGGCAAAATAACCTTCAAAATGGCAAAATCAACATGAAATCCAAAACTTGACAAAGCCTCCGAAAAAGAACTTACAAAAAAATTATAATATTTAAAAACAGTTAAAAAACCTAAATTAATGCAGATACTAATCCAAAACCATGTTTTTTTAATAGTCTTACTTTTAGATTCAAACATTTGAATACCGGTATAGTAATCTAACCCTGTTGAAAATAGTAAAAGAAAAAGAAATTTCCAATTCCAACAGGCATAGAAGTAATAGCTTGCCAATAATAATAAACTATTCTGAAGTTGCAATCCTTTTTTATTAACCATCCAATAGATAGTAAATACTATAGGTAAAAAAAATAAAAAAGAGAGGGAATTAAATAACATTTATATTAGATATCGCTAAATTGTTTCTGATGATTAGTTTCCCACAAAACAGCATGGGTTAACGAATGTAAAAACAAGTCGGCGCTATTGCCTTGTCCAAAATCGTTGAATAAAGAGTGTACTTGGTGGTCATCTATCGCCTTCAAGGCAGTAAAAATACTGTTTTTATCATAATTAACATTAACAATATCGGCATTTAAAGCTCTATTTTGTTGACGGGTTCCAATATTGATGATAGGAATTCCATAATAAGGCGCCTCTCGAATACCCGCGCTGCTATTACCAATGATAAACTGTGCATTTTTTAGCAACGTAAGAAAGTATTCAAATCGAAGGGAGGGAAAAACTCTAAACCGTGGATTGCCTTTAAGTTGTTTGTATTTTTCAATAATATACTGGCTACCTAAATCATTGTTAGGATAGATGACCACATGGTTATGATAATCGTCTAGGAGTGCCTTTACAAAATCATCGGCATACTGTTCCATCTCATTGACCTCGGTTGTCACTGGATGAAACATCACCACAGCATACGCTTCAAAAGGGATTTCATAATAGTTTTTGGCAGTTTCCAAATGAGGCAAATCATCCGAAAACATAATATCTACATCAGGTGAACCTATAATATATATTGACGACCGCATCTCTCCCATTTGCAACAATCGCTTGGCGGCATCCTCGTTAGAAACAAAATGAAGATGACTTAATTTACTCACACTATGACGAATCAGTTCGTCAACAGTTCCCGAAAGCTCACCTCCTTCTATATGTGCCACTAAAATATTATTGAGTGACCCTACAATAGCACCAGCAAGGGTTTCTACTCGATCACCATGTACGACAATCATATCAGGTTGCACGGCTTTACAATAGCTAGATAAACCTTCAATGGTTTTAGCTAAGGTTAAATCCATAGTGGTTTCGTGGGTGTGGTTTTCAAACGTATGTACATTTTTAAAGTGACAACGTTCAATTTCTATAAGAGTATACCCGTATTCTTTTTGCAAGTGCATACCGGTTACAAATACAAACACTTCAAAGTCTTGATGAGCATCAAGAACAGCAATAAGTGATTTAATTTTACCAAAATCAGCACGTGTACCAGTAAGAAATAGGATTTTTTTCATATTATTCAAAGTCGTTAAAATCCAATTGCTCATCGTTAGCAATACCTCTGGTAGCGGTTTTACCTAATAAGTCATTAAAATGCTCTGCCAATATCTTTCCAGTTCCTGGACGTTTTACCCAGATATTATCTTTGGTCAATACCTCTCCTTTAGCAATTGGAGCAATAGTACATACCGTAGCAAAAGCAAAATCTATCGTTACCTGCTCCTCTTTAGCAGGCTCTTTGTGTCCACCGCGCATTTGCCAAATTTCGTTAGAAGAAATGATAAGCTCACTACAGGCTTGTTCATCCATACTGCACACAATATCGGGACCAGTACGTAACATGTGGTCAGTAAAATGACGCTCCAAGATACTAGCACCCAAAGCGACTGCTCCAAGACAAGCATTATTATTTAGAGTATGATCGGATAGACCAAAAACCTTTTCGGGAAAAGCTTCATGAAGCTGTGTCATGGCACCAAAGCGCACTAAATGAATAGGGGTTGGATATAAATTGGTTGTATGCAACAAAGCTACAGGAATGTTGTGTTTATCAAAGATAGCAACAGCTTTCCGCACACTCTCGATAGTGTTCATACCTGTACTCAAAATAACAGGTTTTCCAAAAGAACAAATATGTTCTAGAAGAGGATAATTATTACACTCACCCGAACCAATCTTATAGGCAGGAATATCAAACTTTTTAAGACGTTCAGCCGCAGCACGAGAAAAAGGTGTAGATATGAAAATCATTCCTTTATTTTCTACATAGTTTTTCAAAGCCAATTCGTCAGCTTCGTTAAGCGAACAACGTTCCATAATTTCATAAATAGAAACATCAGCATTACCAGGAATCACTTTTTTGGCGGCACCACTCATCTCGTCAGCAACAATATGGGTTTGATGTTTTACCACCTCAACACCTGCTCTATATGCAGCGTCAACCATTTCTTTCGCAACCAAAAGTGAACCCTCATGATTAATACCGATTTCGGCAATAACTAATGGCGGATAATCAGGACCTATTTTCCGTCCTGCAATTTCTATAAATGTATTCATAAAGGAGTGCTCCATATTCTATTTTCTATTTTCTATTCTCTATTTTTAAAATAAAGAAACTCAGCATAGTCAAAATCATCCTTAGTATCAATATCAACATTTCCAAAAGGATGATTCACTATAAAAGGAAACGCATTCTTGGAGATAATCATACCATCAAGAATGGTCTTGGCTTTGGTAATATATAACAAACCATTTTCAAAATATAAGGGGTCTAAATCTTGACTACGTTGCCCAACTTCATAATTGTAAGGTAGGAATTTAGAGTTTTCAATTCGACCTAATTTATGATGATTTCTAGTTACAGTAAACAAACTGGTGTAATTGTCAAATTTATAAATTTCAAAAGCTTCTTTCAATAGATTTTCCTCACGTAACGGATTAGTGGGCTGTAATAATACAACATCATCTATAGTCTCATTAATAGTTTGTAAAACATGTTGAAGTGCAGAAAGTGTAGGCTCATTATCTCCTGATAATTGTGGTGGACGATCAATAACTAGAGCACCATACGCTATAGCAACTTTTTTAATTGCTGCATCATCGGTAGAAACATAAACAGCATCTATAATATCAGAATTAAGCTTGGCATAAAGAATACTATGTACTAGAAGTGGCAATCCTCCAAAGGGCAAAAGATTTTTGTTGTGAAGCCTTTTAGAACCTCCTCGTGCTGGTATAATGGCAATTGTTTTAATCATAAATACTTTCTCTGTCTTTAAAGTTCTTAAAGAAAAGTGGTCTTTCTTTTTCTAATTCTAATGCCGACATATTCCACCATTGTAAAGCTTCTATTTCCTTAATTATAGAATCAGAAAATCTTTTTTTAATTAATTTTGCTGGAACGCCAGCAACAATAGAATAAGGCAAAACATCTTTAGTTATTACAGACCCTGCTGCAAGTATAGCGCCGTTACCAATGACAACTTGTCCAACAATTATTACATTATGTCCTATCCAAACATCATTCCCAATTGAAACTTTCTTAGATTCTTTTAAAGAATATAATGCTCCATCAAAAAGATTTTTGTTGATATATGTTGACATATAGTGAATAGGATGATTTGTCGTGTGAATAGCAACATCTGATCCTATTTGACAATACTTTCCAATTATAATGTCTCCATTAAAAAAATTATTACTCCCTAAAGTTGTTCCATAGCCTATGATTATACTGCCTGAAAAATTACAGCCATTCGAAATTGCATTTTTACCTTCAAAACTTACATTTTTAATACCCCTAGAAAAACCAGAAATAATAACTTCGTTTCTAAATTCAGCAGAATTTAAAAAATATAATAGTATTTTTTTTACAAGATTTCTGAGTCTATAAAACATAAATCTATTTAATAATTTTAATTTTTCGCAAAAACGAAATTAATTTATCTTTAAAAAAATAAGGTATAAAATAAGAATCAAAAGCAATATCCTTATATGGAAGTTCAAAAAAACTAAAATCATTTTCTTTAAAACCTTGCAATGATTGTAACTTATATCTTACCCAATCTTCCTCTAAAACATTTCCCATATGCCAGACATAAGCTTTGGGAGATGATATTTTAAATAACCCTGTTTTATCAAAGGGAAGATCTAAATATATAGCTTCTGACCCTCCTGAAACCCCTATAGTTGAATAGTCTAAAGGCACAAATTTTAAGGTTGGCGTCTTTCGTATGGTACAACAAAAGTGTCCAGCTCCAATAATATAATTGAATTTCGAATCAACGCAAAAAATATTGGAGTCATACATTTTTTTTGTAAACGTAGTATCTTTACCTATGCTCTTATGAAAATGCTCTAAATCGTCAAAACTACAAATTTGGCTTGTTTTTTGTTTTTTAAACAAAAGTACTTTTATGTTTTTTAACAAAGTTGATGATGCATAACTATAATTTGAAGGTGTAGGATTCATTGAGACAAAACCAGCATTTGGAGTATTTCGAAACATTTCAAAAGTTTGTTTAAGCCATCCTTTATCGAAAAAAACATCTGAATCAGAATAGGTAATAAACTCTTCAAAACTAGCTCGCGTTTCTGTAATGATAGCGTTCATTTTACCTACGTTCTCTTTGTTAAAAATAGCTCTATCAATTTTTTTATCCAAATTAAGTTGATAAATATAATTATTTACTTCAGTAGATGAAGCATTAGAAATAATTGAAATTGCAACATCATTATTTATTGTACTCAACAAAGATTCGATACATACTCTAAAAACAGCAAAAGCTTGAGCAAAATAACCTTCCGAATTTGGAATATAAACAGCAATTATAACCCTATGTGATTTTAAGGTTAAATCTATTTTTTTATGATTATTTGGGTTATTTCCGATTCTCATAAAAATCAATAAGTTTTTTTATACCTTCATCAAGAGAAATCAATTCTCTTCTAAGTATTTTTTTCATTTTTGTTGTGTCTGGACACCTCCTTGTCATATCTCCTTCCTCAAGTGCTGGAAGATGTATAATGGAGGATTTAGAATCTGTAATTTGAATTATTTGTGAAGCTAAATCTAATATGGTCATTTCTTTATCACTTCCAACATTTAATACATCATTGATACATTCATCACTTAACATAGCTTTAATACATGTCTCAACATTATCATCAACATAACAAAAAGATCGAGTTTGCAATCCATCACCAAATAATGGTATTGGTTCATCCTTTAAAGCTGCCTTTAAAAATCGAGGAATTACAAAATCTTCGCTTTGATTGGGACCATAGGTATTGAAAAATCGAAAAATTGTATATTCTAATCCATATTCCTGAAAATAGGATTTAAAAAATGCTTCGCCTACATTTTTAACAATGGCATAAGGAAGCCTTGAGTTTAATGGTGTCGTTTTTTCATTCTGTGGTATTTCAAATGGCTCCCCATAAACTTCTGAGGAACTAGAATAGAATACACGCTTAACACCTGAATTTTTAGATAAATTAAGGATGTTTTTTATTCCTTCAATATCGTTTAATACTAAAATAGGATTTTCTAAAGTTCGTTTTACCCCAACTACTGCTGAATAATGAAAAACAAAATCAAAATTGTATCTTCCAAAAATAGGCACAATATCATTATATTCATTGGCATCAGCCTTGATGAATTTAACATTCTCTTTCTGAGGCACTTTTGATAAACTCCCCGTAGAAAGATTATCAATAATTACAATAAAATTTTCTTTATTGTCAGATAATCTATTAGCCAATGCACTAGCAATGTTTCCTGCTCCTCCTGTAATTAAAATCTTTATTTTGTTTATCATCACTTTCTAAATCTGTAATTATCTTTTTTGTATCCATAAATTCCCACCGTAATTTTTATAACATAATGGTAAATTTTTAAATGATTCTGTATGGTGCAAATGTAAATATTCTGAAAAAAGTAAAATTTCAAATGTTTCATTATACATTAAAAATGCTTTTAAAATATAATCCTCATTCCAATTAAACCCCCTAAAAACCCAATCCTTAGGATATTCAAAAGGATAAAAAATATCGTGAAAATGAATAATAACACCACGCTTCAAATTAGGCAAAATTTCAAATAAAATATAGTTAACATCACTTCCTGTTTTTGTAATGTGGGTGCTATCTATAAATAAAATATCTCCTGCTTCAAGAGTGCTAAAAACATCTAAAGATAGTAATTGAACATCAGACTGAATAACATTTATAGTTTCTTTGTCTTTTTCATTCATTAATGAAAATAATCGATCGGCATAAGGATCAATAAATGTCAAATTTATTTGATGATTAAAAAACAATTCATTGGTATCTAACATTACTGCGGAAGAAAATCCAGAACCAACTTCTATTATTCTTTTAGGCCTAAATTCTCTAATCATTGAATAAAGTAGAATTCCATCGGTATAAGAATAAAATTCATTATCAAAATAATACCTTAAACTAGGCTGTTTGTTAGATTTGAATGGCATTTCACTATAATATTTCTCGAATTTTTGAACTATTATTTTTTGTTCATTTGTTCTCAAATTGATACCATCTATACCATCAACGCCCACGTTTTTCCATATATCTAATTCTCTCTTTTTTATTTCATCAATGGATACAATTGGGGAATAAAAATGTCCATTTGGAAAAGCTGAATTTAAACTCTGCTTATATAAAGAGTTTATATAGGGTAATTTATACAGCATTTTTTTTATTGGAGTTGAGATTTTCATAAAGATATAGTATTTATTTTTTTGCGAAATTTTTAACATAATAAAAAGGATTTACTATTAATTTCCACTTACTAACTAAGAGCAAATTATCTTTACATATTGTATTTCTTCTTTCAATTCCACATATTGCCAAACGATATGCAATTCTATACAATATAATTGGATTTTTTATACCTAACTTCAAATAATTATCAAAAAATCTTGATTCAATTCCAATGTATTTTTTTTCAATTTTGGATAATCTTTCAACACTATCACTATCTCTATAATAAGCTAACGGTTCATGAATGTATTTTACTTTATAAAAGTAAAACAACCTTTGATAGAAATCAAAATCTTCACCTACTTGTAATTGATCATCAAACAAAACTTTATCAAAAACTCTCTTTCTTATAAATGGCGTAGGTGATTTTACACACCAACTACCTAAAGCATTCCAAAAAACATAGCCTGAACGCATATGAACTTTATTTTCAGAAGCTCCCAAAACAACTCCTGTTTCTTCATTATTATCATTAATTACTAACACAGAGGAATGCACACAATCATATTGTTTATATTTTAAAAGTACCTCTAATTGCTTTTGAATTTTGTGAGACATAAATAAATCATCATCATCTAAAAAGGCAATAAACTCTCCTTTTGCATGCTGTATTCCATAATTTCTAGCGGATGAAATTCCACCATTATTTTTGAAATAGTAAATACAATTTTGAAACTTATTACAAATTTTTTCAGCATAATTCTCGTTAGAACCATCATCAACAACAAGTATCTCTATATTTTTATACGTTTGATTTACTACAGAAACAATAGCTTGCTCAAGAAATTTATTTCTATTATAGGTTGTAATGATTACACTAACTAACGGATTCGACATATAAATTTAATTTTACAAATTATCCTATTGATAATTCCAATTATAGTAGATCGCTTAGCTTCATTTAGTTGACTTTGTTGGAGAATGAAGTTTTTATAATCTTCATAAAAAATTCCATAAT
>CAIRMK010000180.1 GCA_903879645.1 uncultured Bacteroidota bacterium | reverse complement strand
TTTTAATCCAGGTCATAAAAGCAAAATCAGTAATCAAATCTTCTTTTTCTTTAGGGCAATTAATCCAGTATTCAAGCATTTTGCAATTAAGTATTTCAATCACTTTTTCAACCTTGCATCCTTCTGAATTAACTTTTTGTACAAATTCATTTGATAACTCATATTTAACCCTGAGACATAAAGGAAAAACAGGCGTTAACACAGTATTAGCGTCAATTGCCGGGTTCGTGGTGTGCGTAAATTCTTCCATTTTTGTAGTTTTAATGTAATTCGATAGTAATATTTTCAAAATCGGCAACTGCGCCAATACTCAACGTTGTGTGCAATAGCCTTTCTTCGTAGCAAGGTTACTGCTTAATAAGTCTTTTTTATTTAATTTTTTGCCCACGCTCATCAGTTTTTTCAAAACTGTTAGAAATACGTTCTATTATGCAAGGATTATGATAACGGCTTCTTTTACCTCCTATTGGCTGTCCACTTTTAATTCCTTTTGTTATCGTATCTAATCCAAACATTTTTAATAGTGCTGTATCTTTTGTGTTAAAAAAAATAAACACTTTCCCAGTCACAGTATCAGTAACTTTAACTTTACCTTTATTTGTTCCACTTTTTAAAGAACGATATTGTTTTTCTGGGATAATACAATCAATTTCTTTTGCTCCATCCGATATTCTTTGTTCAGTAGTGGTAGTAGGTATATTGTAATTTAGTTCTATGTATTTTGCAAAATCAACAAGAGTGAAAAACTCATTTCCATTATGAAAATATTTAGGTTTTCTACTTTCAATAATTTCATTTCTTAATTGCTCCATCACTTCATTAGTAAATTCAGTAACCCCAATCCTTAACCCGTATTGTCGAACATAAAAATCACCTATTTCATTTTTCTGCTTTTGAATAAATTTTCCATGTAATTTGTTAGAACATTCATAGCAATTATTTGAATATCCTTCATATCCAGTAACGCTTTTTGAATATGCAGTAAGTGGCTTTGTTTCTTTGCAAACTGAACATCTTCTAAAGCCTTTTTTTAATATATCCTTTGCGTATCTTACTTTACCAATTTCAATTATATCAGCTTCTCTCATTTGACAATCACGGCAATAACTACAACGCCTACCAGTTTCTTTATCTTTTACATAAAATTCTTTAATCGGTAATTTTTTAAAGCATTTACTGCAAGTTTTAGTTTTGCCATACTTATATTTTTTCTGGTTATTCCTTATAAATATTTGATATTCGTTAAGTTTTGAAACATCAAAGTCTTTATTTTTTGGATATTGTTCAATTGTATATTGCATAAAATCCTCCCTAAAAAATTAAATAAAAAAGTGTTCGTACTTCGATTGAACTGAATGGTAAGCTACATGCACACAACACGCGTTATAAGCAAAAACCGTCTCGGTGCGTAATTGAAAGTATGTAGTTCTAATCAAGTTCATGTCGTGTTGATAATGTTGTGTTCCAAATCGGTTTCAGCTCATAGCCTCAAGCGTTATGTGCCATAGAAAAAACGCTCTGTTGATACATTCGTTCTATTTTTTTATATTTTTCATCAATGATACAAGGTACTGCATTTTCCCAACTCATTGAATGGTGTATTCGT
>CAIRMK010000179.1 GCA_903879645.1 uncultured Bacteroidota bacterium | reverse complement strand
TATTGACCCTTTTTTTGCCCTTGACTATATCTAGTGGAGGGAATTCTGGTTCTCAAGCCGCTTCCCTTATTATTCGTGCTATGGCACTAAAAGAATTGCAATTATCCGATTGGTGGTATGTAATGAAAAAAGAAATATTTTCAGGATTATTGCTTGGAGCCATTCTTGGAATTATTGGTTTTATCCGAATCATGATTTGGCAAAAAACAGGCATTTATGATTATGGTGTGTATTGGATTTGGATTGCGTTAAGCGTTTCTTGTTCCTTGGTCGCTATTGTTTTATGGGGGACACTTTCAGGATCACTCATTCCTTTTGTATTGAGACGTGTTGGTCTTGACCCCGCAACAGCATCCGCTCCATTTGTAGCAACTATGGTCGATGTTACTGGATTGATTATTTACTTCTCTATTTCAGCCTTACTTTTAACAGGGAAGATATTGTAATTGCTATTCATTAAATCAAAAATGATATTAATTTTTTATTTCTAATCTCTTTATTGTGTATAATCACATTCATCGGGAATGGTTAGGTATTTGTTGAGCTTTACTGCTTTTATTAATTTTAATTCTGATTCTTTAGTCCCATCGCTATTGATAAAATAAATACTTTTTGGATAACCATTAGGGATACTTTTATTATTTTTCCATACTTCATACATTATAGGTTGATATAGAAAGGGAATGAAATTGGGAGCAGATTTATCAATGATAAAATGAGCAGATGTAATTTTTCCCTTCTGTTGGTCCTTTACCTTTTTATTGCTTTTTAATACATAATGGTAGTAAATAGTGTCTTTTATAATGGTATCTTTAAGATTGACAAAAGAATAATCTCTACTCTTTTCTTTAGCTTTGGAAGAAAATCTAGATGTTTGTTCGCAACTGTTAGCTATTGTTTCTGCTTTAAAAAAATCGATTTTATTCATTATTGCATTTACTAGAATACCTTTTTGGTCTATAAATCTCAAGTCATTAGCAATTGAATCTTTTTCGTGAATAGTGAGCACATAATTGTTTTCTTTTGAATTGAAGGCATATAGAATTAACTTACTTTCATTTTTTTCTGGCGGTTCTAGATTGTAGACTAAAGTATAATCAAAAGCGTACTTCTTTTGACTCAATGAAGTAAACGAAATAAGTAAACTCATCGTGAGTAAAATTTTTTTCATGGTAAATAAATTAAGTCTGGTATTCCAAAAATAAGTATTTTTATACTTTAAACAGATTATGACTACTATAAATAATATTAAAATCCTCCACTTAGATAACAATCACCCTTTATTATGGGAACAACTGGCAGCAGCTGGTTTCCAAAATGAGGAAGATTTTACCTCCACTAAAGAAGAAATCGAAGCCAAAATTCACCACTATCAAGGGGTGGTCATTCGCAGTCGTTTTAAAATCGATAAAACCTTTTTAGATAAAGCAACACATCTTCAATTCATTGCCCGTGTGGGTGCTGGATTGGAAAGCATCGATTGTGATTATGCTGCTGAAAAAGGAGTTCATTTAATTGCAGCACCTGAAGGCAATAGCAATGCTGTTGGCGAACACGCTTTGGGAATGCTTCTATCCTTAATGAACAAGTTGAATCGCGCAGACCGATTGGTTCGAGAAGGGAAATGGATTCGAGAAGGCAATCGCGGATTTGAATTGGAGCACAAAACTGTGGGCATCATTGGTTATGGCAATATGGGAAAATCATTTGCTAAAAAACTGCGCGGGTTTGATGTTGCTGTATTGTGTTATGATATTCTAGACAATGTTGGTGATGTCAATGCCAAACAAGTGTCCTTGAAAGAACTTCAAGAACAAGCTGATGTATTGAGTTTGCATCTTCCTTGGACCCCTGAAACGGATAAAATGATGACTACCGATTTTATTACTGCTTTTACCAAACCTTTTTGGTTTATCAATACTTCCCGAGGGAAAAATGTGGTCACTGATGATTTGGTTGTTGCTTTACAATCGGGCAAAATTCTAGGCGCTGGCTTGGATGTTTTAGAATATGAAAAATTATCTTTCGAAAACCTTTTTATTGACACCGAAAAACCGGCGGCTTTTGACTATTTATTAGCCGCCGAAAATGTTTTGTTAACCCCTCATATTGCAGGTTGGACATATGAAAGTCATGAGAAACTAGCTCAAACCATAGTTGATAAAATAATCAGTTTCTATAAAAAATAATCCGCAACTTATTATAATAAATAACCAAGTTATAATTAATTTTTTATATTTTAGACCATTCAAAACAATAACTAAAAAAACAAAATCTTATGGATACAGCAAAAGTCGATATGTTTATGATGATGAACTCCAAATATTTTGAAAGTTACCATCTAGTATCAGTTAGAGATCGCTTGTTGCAACTGGACGAGTCAAAATGGTCAACGGTTCAAATGCTTCAATTTAAAGATCCAACCACAGCGTTGATTATTTCAATCATTGCAGGGGGACATTTGGGAATTGATCGTTTTTATATCGGAGATACTGGATTGGGAATTGCCAAATTATTAACCTGTGGTGGATTAGGAATATGGGCTATTGTGGATTGGTTTTTGATTCAAGGAGCTACCCGTGAGAAAAACATGCAACTGTTTCAGAATTCGCTTTACTAATTCATGTCTAAAAACAAGTTATATTTTATTATACTACTAGCTTGTTTAACAGGTTTTATTTATCTTTTTTATAGTATACATTATTCTGAAAGTATTCCTTTTAAGTTTTGTTTCTTCAAGAATTTGACAGGTTATCCCTGTCCCTCTTGTGGTACAACGCGAGCCGTTCAATTACTCTTAACCGGTGATGTGGTAGCGTCCTTACTAATGAATCCTTTTGGACTACTTGTTGCTATACTAATGAGTGCACTTCCTTTGTGGATACTGTATGATTTAGTTACTAAGAAAGAAACATTTTTTAGAAAGTACAAACGCGTAGAACAAATCATTAGCATCCGATGGATTGCTATTCTCTTGATTGTTTTAGTCATTCTCAATTGGATTTGGAATTTTAAAAAAGGATTATGATACAAGAATTAGCTTTTG
>CAIRMK010000178.1 GCA_903879645.1 uncultured Bacteroidota bacterium | reverse complement strand
TGTGTTCAAAAACAATATTCCAAATACTATATATAATACTACTACTACTATCTACATTAGTGGATACATGGATACATATGTATGTATGCGTATCTACACAGGAGCGAAACTACTGTAGTAGATACAGTGGTAATCTGAAATAACCATTGTAGTTTCCCAAATAGAAAACCGTATAAGTAACCGAATAAGCAAAATTTAGATCCCAAGGTATTTTTGCATTATAAAACCCGGTAAAATCATCTTTATCTTCCTCTTTTTTTGTGGCATTTAGACTTTCTGAATTATCGGTTATATCTGTGTTTGATCCAAACAAATCATCTTCTCGACCTCCATTTCGAGAACCTTGAACATTCTTTTTTTGTTTATCATCTTTTGCACTTGAAACAGCATAGTTTATGGTCATATTAGCACTAGTCATTCTAAAAAGACTACCCCCATTATCAATATTAAAAGTATTGATTCTCGTTCTATTATCTTTACCTAATGCATAAGGGTCAAGCGTTGTAGCAAAGTTAATATTCATTTTTTTCTTAAATAATGCCGTACCACCGCTGACACGCATTGGAGACCAACGCAAAGAATCAGCAGCCATGTCGTAACTAGTTGAAATGTTTAAGTTATTCAAGAGCATAATTTTTTTGGGAGCTGTCTTGGTAGAATCTTTATCTCTAACTTTCGCTTCAAAAGTATTATTTAAACTAAAACCAATATTGTTGGAATAATTTTTACTAGGTGCTCCAAATATCCCTGATTCAAATCTAGTATAATCGGCTCTCTTTCCACTAGCATCAATAGCATAAGTGTCATAATATTTTGCAAAACTTGGAGTATAGCTTTGAGATACAGAGGGATGCATTACATGACGAATCGATTGAATTTTATTATTGCTCCCAAAATTAAAAGTTCCGTAAATTGTTGTACTCAAACTATTTGAAAAAGAATATGTCCTAAAAGAATCAAACCCATTTACATTGGTTAAAACTACTGAGCCCGTTGGAGATTGTGGAGGCAATGAGGTAACAACAAAATCTTTTTGTATGGTTTTAAAAGCCCAAACTTCATTATAATTTACAGAAGTTGCACCACTAAAATATTTAAAAAGTTTGTAACTAGTACTCAATGGAATAGTGTGTTGTAAACCTGCTTTAGCATTATCAAACATTTGTTTTTTAAAGAATAAAGTATCCGTAGTTTGAATTTGATTTTCGCCTCTTAAATTATATTGTAGATTAATATTCTTAATAAATCCTTTTTTGACACCATCTTTAGGTACAAAAGGATATATTCTATCAACACTCAATTGGAGTGTTGGTAATGTCATATTGATTTGCTTGGTTTGTGTATTTTGAGAATGAGTGGCAGATAATGATAAATTGACTTGTGGAATAGAATTAAATGTTTTTGAATACGAAACAGAAGAACTCATCGTATTGTTTAGGGTAGATCCTATATTAGCAAGATTGATAGATTGTTGAAAATATTGGCTACTACCTAAATTCACGGAAGCGGAGAACCTAGAATTTGGATCTGATTTTTGATCTTTAGAATGTGACCATTGAATATTATAAACTTTACTTCTTGAGTAATCCGGATAGCCACGTTCACTGTTAATATTGTTTTCAAATCGAATATTTACATTCCCGTTATATTTGTATTTGTTGGCATAGTTGG
>CAIRMK010000177.1 GCA_903879645.1 uncultured Bacteroidota bacterium | reverse complement strand
GGTCATACAATTCTTCTCTTACATTCCTATGTTTTAAGAAGATTTCTTTAACTACCGAAGCTTTTTTAGATAATTTCTTTTCACCAACTACTTTTGTAGAAGTGCCTTTGGCATCAAAATCACCTTGTGGAAATTCTATAGCTTCTTGTGTCATACGAGCTGCAAATTGTTGAAAACGAATAGTCTTAGTGAAGGCCATACGTTTGTTACGGTCAATCGTTTCTGGATTGTAACCCATAGATTTAATGAATCTATCAACAATCTCTTTAGCGTATTCGTTTAACTGATCCATTAGTGACCTCTAGCCGTTGCTGTTGGATTGATTGAATCTTCTGTATCTTGATTAGGTGAAGCACCTTCTTTTTTTACAGACCTTTCGGCAGCTCTTTTTTTAGAAGCCATAAGATTTTTTAAATACTTTTTAGTATTCATTTCACCTTTAGCTTTCCAAGCTCTATCAATAGTTGCATCTCTCTGAGCTTTAGCATCTGCATCAGAAAACACCTCTTCAACTTGTTCGCCTTCCATCAACTTGTGCATTTTACCCAAATGTTTCAAACCTGACTTAGAAGTAACTGTATGAACAGCATGTTGTTCAGCATCACCAAATGTTGGATGTACTGATGTGTGTACTTTTTTATTATTAATGAAGAAGTGTACATGATGTGGACCATGAATTCCTTCAGCATCTGGATGATGTACAACAGCAGCAATAGCGTTGTCTTTTGTATTGTGCATGATAGCACCAATTTTGCCAGAATGTTTCTTTAATTCTGCATGAACATCAGGATGAAAATCAGATTCTTCAGATATTATTTCTTCTGTTCTTAAACCAGGATGTTTTCCAGTTAAATCTTTTTGTGTAACTATTTCAACTTTTCCAATATTACCAAAATCTTTCATTTTATCTTTGATTGATTGTTTATTTTCTACTGAATCAGGTGCAGTACCTTGTGACATCTTATCAATTTGTTTTAATTTAGTTGCTAAGATTTTGTGAGCACGAGTTGCACTACTAGCTTCTTCAATCTCTTCCTCATTACAAGGAGCCTTTCCCATCATTGTTTCTTTTTTTAAGAATTTCTTTAAACCTTGACGAGCCAATTGTCTAGCGGCTGATGGACCATAACCTGATTTACCGGCAACAGCAATCTTCTTGCCAGTTGGTTTATCTGCATCAAATGGAACTTCTTTAGGTTGACCAGCATATTCAACTACTTGTTCAACTTCTTCTTTATGTTGAGGTAAACCTTTGTGCTTAGTAGCAGCATAATCATGAGCAGCTTTCTTGGTCATACCACTAGCGGCTTTTGACACTTCTGCGCTTGGTGCTTTCATTTTACCTTTTTTAACAGCATTAACCATACCCATGAATTTTTGTTGAGCAACACTTACGGCTTTTTCGTTCAGAGTATCTTCTTTACGGAGCTTTTTGAAATCATCAGCATCTAATTTGCCGTTATGGTTCTTATCAAGTTTCTTTTGACCACCAATTAGTTCTTCTTTTTTGGTGTCACATCCACAAGTTTCTTCTTCCATGTCACCTTTGTATTCAGTACCGTAAGTACCTTTGTGTACACGAACATTAGATGCTTTCTTTTCACCAGTACCACGTTCTGCGGCATCATCTTCTTGCTTGTCTTTAATTGCTTGTAAACGTTTACGTCTAGCAATCGCATCAGCATCAGGTGCGGCAGGTTCATCAGCTTTAGCTTCTGACATAATACCAGAAACAAGGTCAACTAATGATTGTGGAACATCTTTACCAAATTTTTGAAACATCGTAATCTCCTAATTGTTCTCTGTGAACGTTAATTGCTTATTTATTTAATTTTTTTCTTTGCTCTTTTGTTTTCTGTGCGTGTATTTGCAACATCTTGTGGTGTTTGCAAAGGTTTGGGTACCGGTATTGTTTACATC
>CAIRMK010000176.1 GCA_903879645.1 uncultured Bacteroidota bacterium | reverse complement strand
TTTTTAGTAGAAATGTGGGAACGATTCTGTTTCTATGGAATGCGAGGGGTTTTAACCATCTTTATGGCAGATCAAGTACTTGGTTTATCTTTATCTGATAAAGATGCCAATCTAAAATATGGAGCTATTCAAGCCTTTGTATATGCCTTTACATTCATAGGGGGAATATTTGCAGATAAAATTTTAGGTTTTAAAAAATCCTTGACTTTTGGAGCATTAGTGATGATTTTAGGTAACTTAATTATTGCCTTTTCGCCTCAGCAATTTTTCTATTTTGGGATTACCTTATCCATTATTGGAACAGGTTTCTTTAAACCAAATATTTCATCGATGGTAGGTGATCTATATAAAGAAGGCGATCCAAGAAGAGATGCTGGTTTTGGATTATTCTATTCCGGAATTAATATAGGAGCACTATTAGGAGGTTCTGTTTGTGTCTATTTAGGAACGAGTAAAGACTATGGTTGGAGCTATGCGTTTTTATCTGCAGCGGTTGTTATGGTTATCGGATTGGTAACTTTTATGCTTACTAAAAAATCATTAGGTCCTATTGGAGATTCTCCTCTTGCTGATAATCTTCCTGCTAAGAGAACAATGAAAGAAATAATGGTGTATGTAGGTTCTTTAATCAGTATTCCATTAATTTTTATAATGATAAAAAATACCGATTATACCGATTACTTTATGTACATCATTGGGCCATTAGCGATCATTTATTTTCTGTATGAAACCTATATCGAAAAAGATTCTAAAGCAAGACGTAAATTAATTGCAGCTTTTGTTTTTATTTTATTCTCTGTAATCTTTTGGGCGTTTTTTGAACAAAGTGGCGGTTCATTAGCCTTGTTTGCTAAAAACAATTTACACCACAATTTATTGTTTTTTGAAATAAACCCAAACATCGTAAACAATACTTCCAATTCTTTATTTGTAATCATCTTCAGCCCTATATTAGGATTGGTTTGGCTTGGCTTAGCCAAAAAGAAAGTCGAACCTAATACAGTTATTAAATTTGGTTTGGGATTCCTTTTCTTAGCATTAGCTTTCTATGTGTTTTATTACACCAAGTTTTTTGCGGATGCCAATGGGGTTTCTTCTTTAAATATATTTACTCTGGCCTATTTCGTAATTACTTTTGGAGAGTTATGTCTTTCGCCAATAGGTTTGTCTATTATGACCAAATTATCTCCAAAACGTTTATCAGGAATGATGATGGGAATGTGGTTTTTAGCTAGTGCTTACGGACAATATGCTGCAGGTTTACTTGGAGCCGGAATGTCTTCTCCTGATGAGAAAGCATCTCTAATTACTAAATTGCAAGGCTATACTCAAGGATATTACCAATTGGCCATTTATGCCTTAATTGCAGGAGTCCTTTTAATAGCAATTTCACCATTAGTAAAAAAACTAATGCAAGAAGTAAAATAATTTACTTAAATTTCGGCATTATTTTTGAAAATGGAATACAATATAAAATTTAAACAAATGAAAAAGATACTAATTATAGTAATGCTAGTGGTTTCTGGAATGGCAGCACAAGCACAAGAAGGACAAACTTGGTTTACCGATATGAGTAAAGCCGTTGAAGCATCACGACAAGAGCAAAAACCATTGTTTTTGTTTTTTACTGGAAGCGATTGGTGTGGTTGGTGCATTCGTTTGCAAAATGAAGTTTTTAAAACACCAGAATTTACGGCTTGGGTAAAAGATCATGCTATTTTGGTTGAACTTGATTACCCAAGAAAAACACCACAATCGGATGAAATAAAACAACAAAATGGACAATTGCAACAAATGTTCGAAGTGCAAGGCTATCCAACGGTTTGGTTTGTAAAACCTTCTGTTATAGAGGATGGTAAAATCAATTTAGAAAAATTAGGAAGCACTGGTTATGTAGCAGGAGGACCTTCTAAATGGATTGAAGGCGCCAATGCTATTATAAAAAGCTATGTAGCAGACCCAAAACCTGCTCCTACTAAAGCAGAAAAAAAGAAAAAAGCATAACACAAATTTATATCTTATAAAATCCCTTTTCAGACAAAACTGAAAAGGGATTTTTGCTTCTATTTTAAAACTAACTTTAAAGGGATTCAATCATAAGTTTCGACACCGTATATTCCGTTTTATTTTTAGTTTACTCGCTATAGCGTTTTTAATTTATAAATAGTGTCATACAAAAATCAATGAATTGCAAACCAAAATCCATTCAAAAAGAGTAAAAACTAATTGGTTTTAGAAAAAAACACAGTCTGAAAACAAAAAAACCATAACAAGTTGTTCTGGTTTCATTTAATATCTATGTTAAAAGTAACTAGTAAATCATTACCATTCATTGACTTTATTTGCATCCATCTTCAAGAAAATAAACAACAATATTGTGAATCCCCATAGTCCAGAACCTCCGTACGAAAAGAACGGCAACGGAATTCCAACGGTTGGAAAAACGCCAGCCACCATTGCAATATTGATAAAGAAGTGCGTGAATAGAATTCCTGCCACACAATAGCCATAAACCCTACTGAACTTTGTTTTCTGCCTTTCCGCTAAATAAATAATACGAAGAATTAAAGCCACAAATAACCCAATCACCACTAAAGAGCCGAAAAATCCCCACTCCTCACCTACTGTAGTAAAAATATAATCGGTATGCTGTTCGGGCACAAAGCCTCCCTTAGTTTGTGTTCCTTCAAGATAGCCTTTTCCAATCCAACCTCCAGATCCAATAGCAATTTCCGATTGGTGGATATTGTATCCTATTCCTTTCATATCGACTTGTTTCCCAAGCAAAATATTAAAACGGTCTCTGTGGTGTTGCTTGAAAACATTATTAAAAACAAAGCTAACTGAAAAAGAAAAAATAGCAATAATAACTAATACAATTCCACTCGCAATAAGGTTTCTATCGATTAATCGGCTACGATAATAATTAATAGCCAAAACCACAATGGAAATTCCAATTACAATAAACGGATTATTGGTGATCAGCATCAGAATAAACAAGATTATCGCAACAAAACCAGTCATTAGGTACCATCCAGGCAATCCTTCTCGATAAAGTACCACAAAGAATATAGAATAAATTAAAGCACTCCCCGGGTCATGAATAGCTATTAACAAAACGGGGAAGAAAACAATTGCCATAGCAATCATTTGGTTATTTAAATTCTTCAAATTCACTTGAACATCCGACAAATATTTTGCCAATGCTAATGCAGTGGCAGCTTTAGCAAACTCTGACGGTTGAATACCAAAAGAACCAAACGAATACCAGTTGGCCTGTCCTTTAACCGATTTACCAAAGACAAACAAGCCCGCTATAGATAAGACTGATAATGTATAGATTACAGAAGAATATTTTTCATAGAACTTTCCTTCAACAAATAATATAATCAAAATTAAAGGAAAGGCCAAGCCAATATACAATAGCTGTTTTCCATAAAATTGCGACAAATCGAAAATAGAAGTTTCACCAGTAACCGATGACAAAGAGGAAGAATAAATATTAAGCCATCCCATTATCACTAAGGTAATAAAGATGACCACACTGATCCAGTCAATATTATTCTTTATACTTTGGTGTCTCATTTGCTTTTCAATTTGCTTTTTACAGAATCAAATTTTACCTCTTTCTTTTCTTTAGTTATAGAATCTTTAGCTCCTCTTATTTTGGAAATACTGTCTTTAAACCTAGAGTTTATTAATGAAAGACTGTCTTGATGCTTACTAGGATACAATTTGCTGTACTGATCTTTCAAACTTCCTTCTAACATTCTTTTTTCAAAATCAACCTTAGTGATTTTACGTCTCAAATATTTCTCAATCATCAAAGTCGTAATGGGTCCAGCCCATCGTTTTCCCCAATACCCATTTTCAACAAATACAGCAATGGCAATCTTTGGGTCATCTTTGGGAGCAAAAGCCACAAAAATAGAGTGATCTTGCAGTTTAACACGTTTGCCATTTACTTTCAAATAGTTTTCTGCAGTTCCTGTTTTTCCACAAATATCTATACCCTCCACACCAAGTCCAAATGCAGTTCCTTTATTATAAACGTCAAACATTCCACTAATTACAGGCTCAAAATATTTTTTATCAATAGTAGTAACATGTTTTGTTCTAAACTTCTTATCCAATACTTCGCCTTTTATTTTTTTAACTATGTGAGGCGTATAATAATATCCTCTATTAGCAACAGTAGCCATCAAGTTGGCTAACTGAATTGGGGTTGTTAATACCTCTCCTTGACCAATGGCATTAGAAACTATAGTTTTTCCATCCCAATTCCATCCAGCATATACTTTTTTATAAGTTTTGGAAGTTGGAATTTTACCTTTCTTTCCAATAGGTAAATCATACCCCATAAAAGTTCCTAATCCAAAACTCTTGATATGATTAGACCAAACATCAACAGCATAGGAATGGTTGTTATATTTATTAATAGTTTTAATATATACGTTAGAAAAATAGGTGTTACACGATTCATAAATACCGTTATGTAATTGCATGGCGCCACCATGACAGTGACATTTCATGAATCTACCCCTAGCATAACTAAAACCATGATTGCAAAAGAAAGTAGTGTTTTCATCAATCACTCCTTCTTGCAGTGCAACCAAAGCAGTTAGTATTTTGAAGGGGGACCCGGGTGGATATTCCGCCAAAAGACCTCTGTCATACAATGGTTTTGCTATAGAGTCATTATGCAATAAAGTATAGTTTTTAGAACGTCTTCTTCCCACCAATAATGCCGGATCAAAATCAGGAGCACTGACCAACGCTAGGATTTCACCTGTCTTTGGTTCAATAGCGACAATCCCCCCCCATTTATTGACCATTAATTCTTCTCCATATTTCTGCAAATCACCGTCAATAGTCAAGGTTAAATCATCTCCCTGCTTGGAGATAGTATCGTATTTTCCTTCTTTATAAGAACCAATTTCTCTGTTGAACTTGTCTTTTAAGACATATTTTACTCCCTTTTGACCTCTTAAATATGTTTCATAACTTTCTTCGATACCTTGCTTACCAATTAAATCACCTCCTACATAGTAAGGGTTTTTCTTAACGATGTTTTCATTTACCTGAGTGATAAAACCAAAGACATTAGCACCGTAATCTACTTGGTAATCTCTTAAAGAACGCTTTTGAATATAAAACCC
>CAIRMK010000175.1 GCA_903879645.1 uncultured Bacteroidota bacterium | reverse complement strand
TAAAAAGAGCATACAATAATATATTTTTAAATGAGGATATTTCCCTCAAATAACTTTTGTTTTTTTCCATTGTTATTTTGGCTTTGTATCGAATTTAATCGGCCAAATGTATATTTATTAATAGAAAAAAAAATTAGCATTAAATTAATTTCGATGAATCTGCGGAAATGTTACGACTAACCTTAAAAAACTCGATTAATGACATAAATTTATAATACAAAAATAATAATTCTCATTTTTTTGTATCTAATATAAGATATTATAACTTGAATTACATCAATTACAACTCATCAATCTCTCTCGTTTTTTTAACAATCTCTCTAATGATTTCATCCAATTTATCGGCTGAGGTTATGATGTACTCTATAAGCTCCTCATCATCATTAATGCCCGATTTAATATTGGTTTTAAAAAGTTTTATTAGCCCTTGTAGATTAGCAAGAGGAGCTCTTACCACATGCGATTGTGTCCAAGCAATATCTTTCAACACATTATTTTGTTGTTCAATTTTGCGTATCCTGTTTAGGGTTTCAGTTTCGTCAATCATGGCACCCAATGCTCTAGTAGCTTTCCCATTAGCATCCCTTATAAAGATTCCTTTATGTTGTACATAAGTAATAGCTCCGTTGGCTTTTAAAAACCGAAATTCAGAATTGAAATATTCTTTGGTGGGGTCTTCTATTGTTTTATATAAATCTTCTAATACCTTTTCTTTATCCTCAGGGTGAATATTATTAGACCATAAATAATTATCATATACAGTAAGGTCATAGCCAAATATAGTGCTAAATCCCTCACCCCAAATTGTTTTGTCATTTTTGATATCCCAATCAATAATAGCTTCAGTGGTTGCTCTAGCAATTATTTTAAAACGCTCGTTACTTTCCGAAATTTCTTGCTCTTGAAGTTTCCTTTTGGTAATGTCAAAGATAATTCCATTTAACTGGATGGGTTTGCCAGTATCGTCTTGTATTAAATTAATTCGTTCTAACACCCATTTTATCGTACCCGAACTAGTTATGATTCTTCGTTCACTTTCTTTAGTGATGTTGTTTTTATAATTGGATTTTACATTTGGATTGAATTCGAATTGGTCGTCTGGATGAAAACAATTTTTAATGTTCTCTATCGTTAATTCAAAGGTTTCCGGATTGACATCAAATATACAATAAACCTTATCAGACCATTCTATTTTTGAAGTAATCAAATCATTAGTCCAATAACCTAAGTTCGCAATTTCACTGGCTAATTGTAATTTCGCATTGGTTTCTAGCAGCTTGTTTTGTATCACCATGTCTGTTGTTAAATCTATAGCATAGGCTAACATTACTTTTTTACCTTTAAAGATTATTAAATTGGTTTCTACTTTTACCTGAATGATGTCTCCGTTTTTCTTTTGATGTCTTATAATATTGGGATGGGCATACCGCTCATTTTTAAAACATATAGCCAGCACTTCTTCCATAAGAAGCATGTCTTCTGTTGGACGAATGTCTCTTAGATTCATTGATGAATAGTCTTCATGCGAATAGCCATATATACTGCAGGCGGCTTCATTAACTAATATAAAATCAAGAGATTCTATATCAAAAATCCATTTCGGTAATGGGCTGTGATTGAAAAAAAACATGTATTCGTCATGCGCCTTTTTTAATTGATGGTCTATAGTTTCTTTTACATCAATTAATTGTTGATTGTAGGTATTAATGGTGTTGAAGTTTCTTTTAAGAAATAAGAAAAGAAGTGCTGCAGTAAGAACTATAAAACCAATTCCTTTATAAGCTTGAAGTTTAATAAGCAAGTCAACATTTGAAACAAAGGTTTGTAGAAAATAATCGGAAGTGTAGATGTAGATGGTGCTGATGATAGCAAATAAAAATACAATTTTAAAAGAGGAGCTTTCACTCGAACTTTTTATTTTTTTCATGTTATTTGGGATTTCTATATAAAAGAAATCTCGATAAAAGTAGCCGTTTATTATAACTTCGCTGAAGTTAAGCTACATAAAACCGACTATCGGCCTGTGAGGATAAACCTGTCTGATAAAGCCTACATTTGAAAAGATTATATGTAGGATAACATTTAAATATTTGTAGGAATAGTATATAAATTATCCGTCCGAGGATTTTTTTTAGTTGTATTACAACTCATCAATCTCCCGTGTTTTATTAACGATCTCTCTAATGATTTCATCCAGTTTATCGGCAGAGGTTATGATGTAATCTGTAAGTTCAGCATCATCATTAATGCCCGATTTAATATTGGTTTTAAAAAGCCGTATTAACCCTTGTAAATTGGCGAGCGGAGCCCTTACCACATGCGATTGTGTCCAAGCAATATCTTTCAAGATATCATTCTGTTTCTCAATTTTGCGTATCCTATTTAAAGTATCTGTTAAATCAATCATAGCACCCAATGCTCTCGTAGCTTTTCCATTGGCATCCCTTATAAAAATTCCTTTATGTTGCACACAAGAAATAGCTCCATTGGCTTTTAAAAATCGAAACTCAGCATTGAAATATTCTTTGGTTGGGTCTTCTAACGCTTTGTTTAAAGCAACCAATATTCTTTCACTATCCTCTGGGTGAATATTCTTTGACCATAAATGATTATCGTATACGGAGAGGTCATAACCAAATATAGTATTAAATCCTTCTCCCCAAATGGTTGTTTCGTTTTTTATATCCCAATCAATAATAGCTTCATTGGTTGCTCTTGTAATTATTTTAAAACGTTCGTTACTTTCCGAAATTTCTTGTTCGTGAAGTTTCCTCTTGGTAATGTCAAATACAATTCCGTTTAATTGGATAGGTCTGCCAGCCTCGTCTTTAATTAAATTAATACGTTCTAAAATCCATTTTATACCACCAGAACCCGTTATAATTCTTCGTTCACTTTCTTTAAGAATATTGTCTTTAAAAACATCGCTCAAATTGCCTCCAAATTCCACTCGGTCCTCTGGATGAAAACAATTTCTAATATTCTCTAGCGTTAATTCAAAAGTTTGAGGATCAAGTTCAAATATTTTATATACCTCATCTGACCATTCAATTTTCGAATGGATTAAATCATTGGTCCAATAGCCTAAACTCGCTATCTCACCTGCTAATTGCAATTTTGAATTGATATCTATTAACTTGTTTTGTAATTCTATGTCTGCTGTAACGTTTATTGCAGAAGCTAATCTCACTTGTTCCCCTCTAAAAGGAATAAACTTTCCTTCAACTTTTACTAAAATGATTTCTCCGTTTTTCTTTTGATGTCTTAAAATATTTGGATGCGCATAATGCTCATTTTTAAAAGAATTTTTAAGCACTTCTTCCATGATATGAATATCTTCGGGAGGGCGAATATCTTTTAGGGTCATTGTTGAATAATCCTCTTGAGAATAACCATATATAGTATACGCAGCTTCGTTTACAAGTAAAATTTTTAGAGTTTTAATATCATAAAGCCACATAGGCAAAGGACTATGGTTAAATAAAGACATATATTCCTCGTATGATTTTTTTAATTGAGTATCGGTTGTCTCTTTAACATCAAGAATTTGTTGAAAATGAGAAGCTGTTCTATCGAAGTTTCTTTTAACAAGGATATAAAGAAGAGCTCCTGTGATGATTATAAATCCAATCCCTTTATAGGTTTGAAACTTGGTAAGCAAGTCAACATTTGAAACAAAAGTTTCCAGAAAATAATCAGAGGTATAGATGTATATAGCACTTACAACAGCATATATAAATACAATTTTAAAAGAAGAACTTTCGCTCGAACTTTTTATTTTTTTCATTTGATTGGGGGAATTGATGAAAATTTAGGGTATAAAATTAAGTGGTTTTTATTCTTCAATCGACATTAAATAGCATATAGTCGACAAATGACATATTAAGGTTTAATATTGAGAGAAAAACCCGATTAAATAATGATTTGTAAAAGCCAATAATTGCATGACTAACAATTATAGTAATGACAGATTCAAAAAATACACGTGACAGAAGTTTTGGTAGCCCTACAGAATACTAAGGTATTCTTGTAAAGTGTTTAAGGGTGTTCCCCAAGAGTTTCGGGATTGACCCCAAAGGTTTCGGGATTGACCCCAAGAGTTCCGGGATTGACCCCGAAGGTTCCGGGATTGACCCCAAGAGTTTCGGGATTGACCCCAAGAGTTTCGGGATTGACCCCAAGAGTTTCGGGATGCATCCCAAAAGCCATTTTTATAAATAAAAACTAAAAATTATATCTCCAAGTGCACTCGTATAGAAAATACATGCACCGGTCCTTTACGGTCGGCATTGTAGCCTGGGTTGACAATCATTTGATAACCACCCGTTACATACAATTGTTTCTTGGTCAATTCCGCAGAATAATAAAGTTCCGTTACTTGTTCCCAAGCGTAGTTTAATTTGCCATCACCCAACATAAAACCATAACCCCCTGCTTGTAAATATTCTTTATGTTGATTTGACAATCCAGAAGTTAAATAAGCTAATCCAACTCTATCATTACTGCGTTTCCATTGCTCTCCGGTAGCGGAAAGACCGATGCTAAAACTTCTATCGATTTCTGTAAAAGCCCAAGTTTCATTCGCACCATCATTCCAACTGGCTCTAGCAAAAGCACCCAAATAAGTGTTTAGCTTTTGTTCGGCATTCAATCCAAAACCATATTTTTTACGACCATATTGTCTGTCTGAAATAATATCAGGGTTTGTAGGGTTAAGTGCAATACTCTCTCTATAATTCCCCATAGAGGCCGAATTCAAATACCCTAATACTCGGATAGCTCCTGGTCTTTTCATCCATTTAAAATGTCTTGTATATTC
>CAIRMK010000174.1 GCA_903879645.1 uncultured Bacteroidota bacterium | reverse complement strand
TGGCTGTTTCTGGCCTTGCGAAATGACGAAAATTCAATCAGGAAATAAGCGTGTAGAAAGCTCTTTGATTGCTTGTTTGGACCCGAGTTCGATTCTCGGCGACTCCACGAAAAAAATCCTCGAAAGTTACTTTTCGAGGATTTATTTTTATAAATTAATTTCTATTGATCATCATCAGAACCAATGATTAACTCACTGAATACTTTTTTGATGACTTTAACTCCATCGGTTGTTATTATTTCCACTAATAAAATTTCATTGGTAGTTCCTATGTCAATTCTAGCTTCAGAAGCGTTGATTTCTTTTTTATCATAAAGCAATGAACCTTTAATGTTATACACTTTAACACTTGACATTGTTGCTTCACCACTATCAATTATTAAATCACTTTTTTGATGGTAAATCAATACGTTATTAGCATTAAATGAACTAACGGTATTAGTAGCTAAAGCATTACTTTGATACACTAAATCAAATCGATTTTCAAAAGAACCTGGATCAGAGGTAAAAGTGTAGGCTGCTGCTGATAAATTATTACAAGTTCCCATCACATTATCTCTCAAATAAATATTTTGAGCTCCACCAGTAAACAATCCATCTACTTTGTCTATTGTTATAGTGTATGTTCCTGCCGTAGTTACTTTATAACTCAATGGTACCGTATCGTTGGAATTAAATGCTGGACGACCTTGAATAGTATAATCTACATTATTGATTACAGAATTCAATCCAATCAATCCGTCATTAATATCTTTAGCATCAATTCCTTCGTCGACTCCTAATGTAGCAGCACTTGAATAAGCAATCAAAGCTTGAGAATAAAGACCCGTAGCATTAGTTAGGTTGAGCCATATTCTACTTGCATTCGAAACTAAACTTTGAGCATTTGTTTTAAAGAATTGATTTTGATTATCTGAAATTCTCATTGCATTATTAAATACAACTTGGGTAGCATTAGCTTTAGCTTGAACAATAAATCCTTGTCCTACTTGTATAATTCCATTAGGATTAGCCCCTTCCCCACTTGATGTGTACCCGATTTTACTAATTGCCCAATACGATTTATTAGTACTCGCATTGGTTTTTCTCCAGAAATATAATGGTCCTTCAATGTTATTAACATTTCCGTCTATAAATCTATCTATACTAATCGTCGAAGGATATGGATTACCAATTAAATTATATCTTTTGGTCGGGTCAGTACTATCATTGTTTAAGGCAACTGCAATTGTTCCATTATTAGGTATCCCTGTGAATTGACCTGTCCAAATTGTTGGAGTTAATGGATGGTTATTTGGTAGACGAATTAAATAACCTGCTCCTTGATCAAAATTAGTTGTTGAAGGCGATACTATTGATGTATAATAATTATTAGGCGTACTATAGTTATAAAATCTTGATGTAGGTGTAACTAATGTATAAGGTGAAAATGCTAATAAATTTTGACTTGCTACCGGAGAAGACCATGTTATTTCTATTAAAATAGTTGTGGCTCCTATCGACATAGTAGTGTCTCCTATCGACATAGTT
>CAIRMK010000173.1 GCA_903879645.1 uncultured Bacteroidota bacterium | reverse complement strand
CGTCTGAACGAACCAAAGCTGTAATTGAACCTCGTTTGTCTGATCAATGGTTTTTGAGCATGGAAGAGTTAGTTAAACCAGCCATTAAAGCCGTTTTGGAAACAGAGGAAGTAAAATTATATCCTTCCCGTTTTAATAATACCTACAAACATTGGTTGGAAAACATCCGTGACTGGAATATTTCGCGTCAATTATGGTGGGGACAACAAATACCAGCATATTACTATGGAGACGGAAAAGAAGATTTTGTCGTTGCAGAAAACATAGCAAAAGCACTTGAACTGGCTAAAGTAAAAACTAATAATCAACAACTTACAGCGGACCAGCTTACTCAAGATGCTGATGCCCTTGACACTTGGTTTTCTTCTTGGTTATGGCCAATGGCTGTTTTCGGAGGTGTGACAAACCCAGAAAGTGAAGATTTTAAGTACTATTATCCGACTAATGATTTGGTTACGGGTCCGGATATTCTTTTCTTTTGGGTAGCTCGTATGATTATTGCGGGATATGAATATGCAGGAGAGAAACCTTTCACTAATGTTTATTTGACAGGATTGGTACGTGACAAACAACGTCGTAAGATGTCTAAATCATTAGGGAATTCACCAGAACCTTTAGAATTGATAGAAAAATTTGGTTCGGATGGTGTTCGAGTAGGATTGCTATTAAGTGCTTCTGCTGGTAATGACATTATGTTTGATGAAGAATTGTGCAATCAAGGGAAAGCTTTTTCTAATAAGATATGGAATGCATTTAAATTGATTAAAGGCTGGGAGGTTTCGGATACTATTTCGCAGCCGACCTCTTCTAAGGTAGCTATCGAATGGTATGAAACCAAACTGCAAAGAACCTTAACTGAGATTGAAGAGAATTTTGATAAGTACAGAATCTCGGAAGCCTTGATGGGTATTTACAAATTGGTTTGGGATGACTTTTGTTCATGGTTCTTGGAAATGATTAAGCCTGCTTATCAACAACCAATAGATAGCACAACCTTTGAAAAAGCAATTGAAATGTTGGAAAACAACTTGAAGTTGTTGCATCCTTTCATGCCGTTCTTAACTGAGGAAATCTGGCAACATATTGCGGATAGAACTCCTGAACAGGCCTTAATAGTTGCTGAATGGCCAAAAGCCAAAGCCTTTGACGAAAAGCTAATTGCCGATTTTGATTTTGCTATGGAAGTCATTTCAGGAATAAGAACGATTCGAAAAGATAAAAATATTCCGTTTAAAGACTCCATTGATTTAAAAGTGGTAAACAAAGAAGGCGTTTCTTCCCATTTCGATACTGTTATTATGAAATTGGGCAACGTTGCTGATTTAGAACATGTTAGCGATAAAGTTGAGGGAGCCTTGTCCTATAGAGTAAAATCAAATGAATATTTCATTCCTATTACTGGGAACATTGATGTAGCCTCCGAGATTGCTAAATTAAATGAAGAGTTGAACTATACTAAAGGTTTCTTACAATCGGTACAATCAAAATTATCTAATGAGAAGTTTGTGAACGGAGCTCCGGAGAAAGTCCTTGAAATGGAACGCAAAAAGGAAACCGATGCCTTAGCAAAGATTGCGACTTTAGAGCAAAGTATCGCTGGATTGCAATAGGAAAAAACAGAAAATATTAAAAGCGTTGAGTAATCAGCGCTTTTTTTTTGAAATCTTAAGAGTGTATTAATTGCTATGAGAATTAGCAAACTCTTCAATAAATATTAGTACAAATCAAAACAATTTAGTTTATTTGATGTTTATAAACAAACAACATCGTAATGAAAAATATTACTATTCAAGAAATTAATGAGATTGTAAAAGGCACTATCGTTGGAACAACCTCTCATTTCATAACGGCTCCCGAGCAATTGGAAATGGCTAGTGAAACTGAAATTTCTTTTATAGGAAACAAAAAATATGAAAAGTTATGGGAAGCTTCTAAAGCTTGTGCAGCGATAGTAAATGAAGACATTTCTATTGCCCCTGGCGAAAATAGAGCGTTTATAAAAGTAAAAAATGCCGACTTGGCAATGTCACAGGTATTAGAGTTATTCGCTCCTCCTACTCCGCTATTCAGTCATGAAATACATCCCACCGCTGTTGTGGATACTACTGCAAAAATTGGGGCAGGTGCGCGCATTGGTGCTAATTGTTATGTGGGTCCTAATGTCGTTCTTGGAGACCATGTTACGTTATATCCAAATGTTACTATACTTGATGAATGTACTATTGGCAAAGGCACGGTTATTTGGTCCGGAGCTGTGGTTCGTGAACGATGTCATGTGGGAGCTTATTGCATATTGCATCCCAATTGTACAATAGGTGCTGATGGTTTTGGGTTTCGACCTTGTCCGGAAAGAGGATTGGCAAAAATCCCGCAAATTGGCAATGTAATCCTAGGGAATAACGTAGAAATTGGCGCTAATTCTTCTGTCGATAGAGGTAAATTCAGCTCTACTATATTAGGTGATGGCTGTAAAATTAATAATCTAGTACAAATTGGACACAATAGTAAACTAGGACGTTTTTGCATTATGGCGGGTAATAGT
>CAIRMK010000172.1 GCA_903879645.1 uncultured Bacteroidota bacterium | reverse complement strand
GATTCCAATGGCCTAACCTATGCCGTTAGCCGCTTTAAAGGGCAAAAAATGTTTGGCCATATGTTCCTTGACAAGACGGAACGCTCTGAGCTTGCTGCTGTAGCTGCAGAAATTATGAATTAATTTATGCTCTCTGCTGAAGAAGGACGTTAGGTTGCAAGAAATCGTTAAATGTTTGTTTGTTCTTATTGGTTGCTTCATTTTAATTCTGTTCCTTCCCAAATACAATCTTTTTTGTATTTTATTTTTTTTCCTTCTATTTCATTTGGAAATAATAATGTATAATTTACTTCTTTTCTGCTAGGAAATCTATTTACAAATAATTTATGACGAGGGGTAACGACTAAATCAACTTGAGTTGTTGCTATTTTGTACATCTTACCAATATAATCTTCGTTTATTATTTTTTCTGGTGTTTGATATTCTAAATACTTTTGTTCTTTTAAAGTAGCCACCTTATCTGTATATTTTAAATCATTAAAAAATTTCCAGCCACTATCTGTAAGTATTTCTGTTTTATCATCATAACAATCTCCATGCCCCTCTTTGCTCTCTATTGCTTGGAGGTCAGAATTGACTGCACATAATTGATTTAAAAATCTATCATCATTACAAAAAACAATTTGTTTGCGACTCACAATTTTATCCAACGCCGTCGCCATGGATAGTTTTGTTTTATTTGAAAAAGTCACAGGAACCATTGACCGAGGCAATAATCCTTGTTCGTCAAGAGCATCAAGTTCTCCTCGTGTATTATCGTAATGAATAGATTGTATTCCAAAATTTTCAATGCACATTTTTATATATTCTAATTGTGTTGGATTTGAAATGGTAAAAGATTTTCCATTGCTGTAGTTCCAATTATCCATGAATTTTTGATGTATCATAACCAATTTATCGCCTTTTAATTCAAATACGCAAAAATGTGCGGGATGTTGCCGTTTCCCAAGATCATATCCTCCCACGACAAGATTAGAAGTCACCCTATGCTTATAAGGAGATAATAGCACTAAATTGTCGTCAACAACAGTGTCTTTTAATATTTGTTTATCAAAAAAAGATTTAGTTGATAAAACTGGAGTACATAAATATTCACGACTAAAAACACGAGGAGTACGTTCTATTTCTTTTTTTCTTAGTTCTTCTAGATCCATCCACTGAGGCCAAAGTGCCCTATCTTCTCCTGTTTTTTCATCTTTATAAATAGCAGGCAAAATTTTAACTGCAAAACGATTTGTTAAATTAGTATCATAATAAAAATCTTCATTTGATTGCGCAGTTCCGGCTATTTTTAATTCTCCTTCTCCAATAGGAATATCCAATATATTCGACCTCATTACCTCGTTGATTTTGTAAATTGTAGAAAGATTTAATTCGTTTTCAGGATCTTGAAATGGATCATCTACAAATGTAACAGAATCACTATGGAGGCCTCTTTTAAATTGAATTAACCCGTGGGGTACTAATGTTGTAAAATAATGTTTATCCCAAGAAAGTTTTAAAACACTTTCGGCTGTTGATTTAGAATCTATTATTTCTGAAAAAAAAGGATTTGCTAAAATACAATTTTTAATTTTGCTAATATGATACGCCGCCATGTCTGCATTAAAAGAAAAATAATGCATCTCTTGATGATTTCCTGCTCCTTCAAACATCATCTTCCACATAAAATAACTATAAAAAAGATATGATTTAGCGTGGTTGCGAGCAGAAACCATTATCGTGTTTTTATTTTGACTAAGAAAATTACAAGTATCATCAATATATTGCCCTCCTACAAAATGTTTTGAAGATGCCGAAAAAATGTTGTTCGTAAAAAAAACGAAGTCGTTCGCAGATTTTGATATTATTTTAATTTCATCCGGTGTCCACATAATTTAGAGTGCCAAAAATAAACGTAAGGTCTTTACATTTATCTTGTTATATGCTATCATATTTAAATAAGCTAAACGCTCTGGTTAGCTTTAATCAGCCCCAAAACTTGAGATGGAGTAAGATTGTTTTCTTGTTCAGAAGGATCAGAATAGATTTCTTGCAATTTGAACGCCATTTTTTCGTCTTCTCTTAACTCTTTTGTCAAGGCGACGATAAATCCGTTATCTCTATATCTGGTCTTAACAACCTCCTTATCATACAAGGCGCGATTTACTTTAAGTCTATCTTCTATAGCGTCTATAGACCCCTTGATAAGCGAAGCGGTCGGTATCTTCATTTTGTTGTCTACAACCCAATGAAGAGCGTCTTGAAGCATTTGCTTAGTGCAATCGTACTTCTTGCATATTTCATTCCAAGTTTTCTTCTGTACGAAGTATTCTATATATAACAAAATATATCTTTCCTCTTGTTCGGAAAGTTCGTATTTTTCTACTTTTTTTATTGGTTTAGCCATACTTCTTATTATATAGTTAAAAATGATGTCCACAAAATATATTTCTGAAAAAGATGAAAATTTAATAATTACTTTTGATTATAACCCAGTTATAATATCTTTGATTAAATGTTTCATTGGCCGGAAATTTAACCCAGCCGACAAATCTTGGAGTGTGCCAAAAATTCACATGAAAGATGTTTTAAATACTTTAATTCCTCTTGGATTTGAAATGGATGAATCTATTAAAGAATATTATAATAAAAATTATGCGGTTAAAGATATTCTAAAAGAAAAAGTAGAAAGAATGAAAGAAGGAAGATTTAAACAATGTGAAATTGATTTGTTTGAAAAGACTAAGATTCCAATTCGTGAATTTCAAAAAAAAGGGGTAGGATTTATGTGTGTAACAAAATCATGCTTACTAGCCGATGATACTGGCCTCGGCAAAACTTTAATGACATTGGCAACCATTTTAATAAATAATTCTAAGAAAAATTTAATCGTTTGCCCATCGTCAGTTAAATGGCAATGGAAAGAAGAAATAGAAAAGTGGATTCCTGGTGCTATTTCGTTTGTAGTAGAAGGAAACGCCAAAAAACGAAGTGAAATTTATGAAAAAGCAAAAAATGAAAAAAATATGTATTTTCTGATTTTAAATTACGAATTAATCATACGAGATTTTGATATTTTAAAAAAATTTTAAT
>CAIRMK010000171.1 GCA_903879645.1 uncultured Bacteroidota bacterium | reverse complement strand
GAATAAAAATTTATATCATCCTCAGATAATTTTATTTTTGTCATAACTATCGATTGTGTTGGAGTTCTGTTTTCTTTTCTGGAATTTTCTTTGGAAGCCAATTTTTAAAATGTGATGTAAAATCAGATTTAGAAGAATGAATTTTTAAATCAGTTTTTAAGTGATCATTAAATTCATTTAACTTTACAATAATCACTTCAATTGGAATATTTTTATTTTGCATAGACACTAAGTCAAGCCAATCAATTGACTTTTTCAACTCCTCGATAAATTCAAGATGTTTATTTTCTTTTTTTGGCGCAACTTTTTTTCTTTTTTCTGAAATCAAGAAATTTAATTGTTGTGATAAAAATATTTTCTCTTGTTCCGGCTTTTCTTCATCAAGTTGATTTTTTATTTTTTGAATTTCAAAAGTGAAATCAAAATCATCTGATAAATTTTTATAAAAAAGAATTTTAAAATTTTGAAAGTCGTCGTCGAATTTTTCTTTTTCGTCATCTACGTTAGTAGATGTATCTATATCACTTACAATTACACTTACACTATCTATTACAGCGAGTTTAGCGACGTTTTTCGTCGGGTCACTATCGGGTAGCGATGGTTTGCGAGACTTAGCGAGATTTTCAGCATGTTCTAAAGTCATTTCTTTGTTTAAATACTTAATATACAAATCGCTATGATATTTTTTAAGATTTCCTATTCTTCCGTTTTCGCTTGACTTTTCCTTTTTTGAAACCCATTTTTCTAAATCTCTCTTTAAAACTGATTTTATTGGATTAAATGCAATCTGAATAATTCTGTTTGGATATTCTGGATTTTTATCATTTATATATCTGAAAAAATGCTTTATTAATTGACCTGCTTCGTCATCTTCAAGCGCTTCAAAATGTTCTATCCAATCTGCATAAACTAATACTCCTTTTTTATCTTCTGCCATTAGTATTTATTTTTGAAATGGTACATTAGTTAGTTGTCGGCCATTATTCCAAATCGCAAACCTTCCCTCTTGATCAACTTGAATTTTCATGGTTTCAATTTTGCCAAAGAAGTTTATATTTCCACCCATATCTATAAACCAGCCTTTCTTTTTAGTTCCGTCGGGATATGTGAAAATACGCATCACACGACCTACGATTTGATAATAGAGAGAAAGTGACATAGTAGAACGTGCCATTAGAACTGATTCAAGTGCCGGATAATCAAATCCGGTTGTTAGTACCCCAACATTTATTAAACATCGAATTGAGCCTTTTTTGAATAGAGCTAATATTCGCTCGCGTTCTTCTTTTTTAGTGTCTCCTGTTAGAATTGCTGATCCTGGTATTCTTTTTTGGACCGCAACAGCTTCTTCAATTAGTGAGCAAAAGATTAAAATATTTTTTCTTTTACTTAAAATTGAAAAGGCCGTTTTTACAATTCTTGAAGGCATATCAATAGATTTGTAGTAACGTCTAAGTGAGGTTTGAGTAAAGTCTGTTCCGGAGCTATTAACCTCTAATTTACTACGGTCAATAATATCAAAATTGTAATATTCAAGTTCGGCTAAGTAACCGGCATTAAATAAAACATCATTTTGAACGTAGTAAAGAACTTTATCAAATATTCGTGGATTGCTCCTGGTTAAAAAAGTAAGCTGCGAACCTTCGGAAGTAGTTTCTAATCGATAAGGAGTAGCTGTAAGACCTAGTACTTTAGCTTCTGGAAAAGATTTAATAAACTCATTATACATACCTGCATCAGAGTTAACTAAATGGCACTCGTCTATAAGAATATTTTTCAATCCTTTAAACAAATGCTTTTTATTAATCACAGAACCAATGGTACAAAATGTAACTTTATCTATTCTCTTTTCTCCTGCAGAAGCACTATAAATTGATGCTTTTCCGTAGTTAGAAAACTTCTCATAGTTCTGTTCTAAAATTTCTTTTGAAGGTTGGAGGACAATAGTCTTGCCCTCCAATGGCTCCAATATTTTAGCAATTACAACAGACTTTCCAGAACCAGTAGGAAGAATAACTAATGCGTTTTCGTTTGAGTTTCCGTGTAGAAAATCGATGCTGACATTAATTGATTCGCTTTGGTATGGTCGTAGTTGAAAGGCCATGTTATTCTACTTTTCCTTTATCGAATGAATCATCTTCTTCGGCAAAAGTCATGTGTATTTGTTCGGGTTGCGGAGCAGTTTTACCATTTCTATATTGTTCTACCTCATCAATAACATTATTTATTCTTTCAATAAATTCTGTTAAATAAACATATTTACTAGATATTTTAATTTTAGGAGAAGGATATTTCACAATTCCTTCTGTAACTTCTTTCCATCCTTGAAGAATAATTGATTTATTTTCTTCAACTCCAGATAGCGTAAATCCAGTAACATGATATTTTTCTACATCAACATCTTGTTCTAAGTCGCTTAAAGGAGTTGAATTTTTAATACCTGTGAAAGCATCATCTAAATGTGCGAAAAATACATCTAAGCTATTCATAGCATTTTCTAAGTCATCATGTATAATGTGAGCGCCACGATGCACAAGTGTATCTCCTTTAGATACTCCATTAACAAGCTCGTAAGAATAACTACATAATGCATCTTTTAGGGATGCGCTTTTGATTTCAACATCTTTTTGGTTTAAATTTTCTAAACCTTTTAATAATTTATCACCGTCAATAGTGATTACGTTGTCTTTGGCCATTTGTTTTTAGTTTTTATTGATTTTTAAATAATACTCTTTGAAATTTCCCTCTATATTTCTTGTTTTAATATCAAGATTATATTTTGTTTTTAGTAGGTATTTTAACGTGTATATTTTCCCGTAAGACTTATCTTGAGTACTAATTGACTTACCACTAAGAAGGTCTGTGTAAAAATTTTGAATATGAACTCCAACTACATGTTTTCCGTTAATGATAATAGCTTCTTTTACTTCGGAAACGTGTTTAAGATTTAAAGAGTTTTTTATTTTTCCTAAAACATGAACCTTATGCTGTTCATTTTCTTTAGGGGTGTTCCATTCTAGGTTCTCAACTCTGTTATCACTTTTGATTCCATTAATGTGATTAACATGTTTTTTGTTTTGAGGATTACTTATAAAAGATTCGGCTACTAATCGATGAATCATTTTATTTAATCGACTATTTTTATTTGTAATCATTACAATTCTGTAACCATTGCAGTTGGCTTGTTTTAAAACTCTTTCTCTAACAATTTTTCTTGCTCCTGATGGATGTCTTGTATAAGACTGAAGTCTTTTTACATTACCTAAGTTACTTACTTCATAGAAGCCTTCGTAGTTTTCAATTGGCTTCCAAACTTCTTTTAATTCAGTCATTTTGTGAAAAATAAAATGCCTTAATGCGCTTTGGGCATCCACTCCCTCCACGCTTTAAGGCTAATATCTTTAAGTAGTATATTGTGGATGTTTCAACTACATTACAAAACTAACATATTTTGCAAGTAAATAACAAAATATGTTATAAAAAATATTCTTTATATCTGCCTTCTACATATTCTGCTTTGACAGGAATATTCCAAATATCTTTCAAATCCTTACAACGCCTCCGTAAGTCACCAATTCCATAATGAAGCAATGCTTTTGTAGTTGTTAATTTTTCACCTCTTAAAAGTGCCTCGTAAACGATTCTGCATTGATTTGAAAATTTATCTTTGTTAGCTTCAAAATGTCGCTGACTTTCAATGTTATTTTCTTGGTGGTTCAGTGTTGAAAAATCCATGTTTTCATTAGCTGAAAAATCGATTGGAAGTTGATTTGTTTGCATGGGATTAAGGTTTTATTTTAACCACATAAGAATTAAATTCTGATGCGATAAAGGTTTCGTTTGATAATGAAAGAGACGTTAGTTTGAAAACTGTTTGAAGTTCACTTTTTGGAGTTTTAGACAGAATATCAACTGATTTTCCATCACGATTTATTTTACTAATAAATAGTAATTCACTACCTAATTTGCTTCTACACATACTGCTGATTGTTAAATTTGCTGATTTCGTTTTCCATTTCTTGAAGCGATGCTAAATCACTAGGCTCTGGGAGATAGATTCCGAGTTCCTTTGCAGAGAAGTCTCGAAATCTATCAATAACCAAAGTCATTTCTAAAGCATCCAGCGAAGCAGTACTTCGCCAACGCTCAACTTTTAACCCCTCGATTTTACCCTCAAACTCGCCCTCATAAAAAGTTGCTGAATTGACTATTTTCTTAAAAATATCCTGTTTTACTTCTTCTAAAGTGTAACCTGTTTCAATTCCAAACCATGTTAAAATCAAATGCAAATAGCTGTTTTGAGAAATGCTTCTTTTGTCTTGTTTTGCTTTTAACTCAAAGCGTTTTCCTTTAGAGATAAAGTAGTTTAGCTTTTCAATGGCTTGCTTTTGGTGGAGCTTGTTTTTTGGGTCGTAAATCATGGGGTTAATCGGTTTTAATAATTCCTTTTTGTTTTAGAATTTTAGCAAGTTCAAAAGTGCTATAACAATCACTTAATGCTCTATGATAATTAACTTGGTCTATTCCAAATTCACTACATAAATCCTCAAGCTTATTGCTTTTAGAATTCAAGTGTTTTTTTGCCAATTCAAGCGTACAAATTTTAGTATAGGAAGTAAAATCTCTATTTAAGAACCTAGTTGATAAATGTTCGACTTTTGGAATATCAAAAGCTTTTATATTATGACCTAAAATAGTAGTTACATTTTCTGCCTCTAAAACAGTAAACATATCTAATAATGCTATTGCAATTGGAAGCCCTTTTTCTTGAATTTCTTCAAGTGTTATTCCGTGGATTGCCATTGCATCATCTTTATAACTCACAAGCTCGTCAGTATCGTCGGCTCGTGTATATGGTTTAATTAGCGTTGAGTATGTAGCAACTGCCTCTGTCAAATCTTCATTAACAATTAATAAAGCAATTTCACAAACTCCGTTTTTGGTGGTGGAAAACCCACCCGTTTCAATATCTAATATTGCTATGTTTTTTTTCATTTTAAAATGGTGTTTTGTTAAATGGAATATTCATTCCGTTTTGAGTTTCGTTCTTTAATGCTTTCAAAGTATTCTTGTTCTGCTTTATGCTGAGCATCTGTTTTCATCCAATTTAAACAAGGTCTATTTTCAGGCATACTTAAAGCTGCAAATAATCCAAGCATTTCATCATAGCCTAAATGATTACTACTTTTGTCTCCTTGTTTAATAGCATAGTAATTGTCGTCTGTTTTAGTTACTAAAATTGATTCCATAATTAATAATTTGATGATTCGTGAAGTCTTAAAACCTGTGATTTTTCACTTCTATTTTTGAAAATAAAATCTCTAGCTTGTTGTTCAGATAAATGACTATTGATTACGCCTTCTTGGTAGGCAAATTCGCCGTTAGCTTTTTTATGTTCGATACTTTGAAAGATTGTATCCTCGTTGTAATTAGATTCAATAGCGTATAAATCATAATCTTTAGCTTCTATTTTATCAAGATGTGAAGTGTCAGTAATATGAATAGTCCTGTGCCCTCCTTTGAAAATTATATACCCGAAATTAGGTACGTCGTGGTATAGTTTAATTGGACAAACTGTAAAATCTCTATAATCATAAACATTACCAGCTTCTAAAATATCTACATTCTTAATTCCATCAAGATATTTAGCTAAAAACTCCCCACATGCAAAGCGCAATGTAGGGCGTTCAAAAGCTAATTTTTTAATCGTTGATAGGTTAAAATGGTCGCCATGACTATGAGTTAACAATACAATTTGTAAAGAACTTTGATGTTTTTTAACTAAAGAATAAGCCACCCCCATATCTACGGCAATTGTGTTATGATAAATAACACAATTGCCTTTTGAGCCACTTGAAAGAACTTGAAACATTATATTTTGACTTTTTCAGGTTCAGCATTTGATGTATCGCCTTGAGTTAAAATTACTTGGTCGACAACCTCTCTATGACCAACGTCAATAGTTTCAGGTTCGTTGTATAAATCGTCTTTTTCAGTATCTGTATGAGTTTCAATTATTCTTTTGATTGTAGCGTTTATTAATGTTTTCTCATACATTTCACGCTCCCAAGCCCAGAAATTACCATTTTTTGCCATTGACTTGTCTCTACGTTGGTCTAAGTCTGATTTTGTGTAATACTTCGGTCTAATGTCTCCATTGTTAAATTCAATCACACAATATCCTCCAATAATTTCCCCTTTAAAAGTTGGAATATGCTCGTCGATTTTTAAAACTCCATTTTCAAAATGCATAGAGAATTTATCTTCTGAATTAATAAGAACTGGGATTACATCTTTTACATCGCACATTTGCTTTGCGGTAAAAATTAATCCTTGATATTGCCATCCAAAACGTAATGATTTTCCAGTTGGAGAGTCTTTGTCGTTTTGAACAAAAAAATAACAATGATTTTTTTGAAAGTCTAATTTATTTGAAAACATTTTTAAAAATGCTTTTGTTACGCTAATTGATGGAACTTGCTCAACATCTTTCATTGTTGATAGTTTTTCCATTGCAAAAAATACACTTTCTTTAAATGTATCAGGAAGTGAAACAAATTTAGAAGCTGACATTGATTCCATTTGTTTAATTACTTCTGAACGTACTTTTGATGGTTCGTAAACCGCTACTTGATTTTGATTTTCCATTTTAAATTTCTATTTGAATTTGATTATTATTTTGAATTTTTGAACATCGAACAAACTCTAAACCGAAGGCTTGTTCTTGAATTTCCTTTTTGCTGTTTTGATTATGCGGACATTCGGCAGTACAACTAAAACTGCCGATTTTAACCCCAACGTTTTCACTGCAATTTTCTGCTAGAGTTCCGTCGGGGTTTCTTTTGATTTTATAATCCATCGCTAAATATTTTTATAAGCGATATTGTTTTCTTTCATGTAGGCTCCAAGCGCTCTTAATTGGGCCATTGTTGCAGTAACTTCAAAAGATGCTTTTTTTAATGGTTCAGACTCTTTAATTATTGTTGGAGCAGAAACTGGAGTATAAACTACTTTTTTTGGTGGGTTTGTAATTGGTGTTTCTTGAATAGTTGCTGATTCAGGCTCTTTTGTGAGAACAATTGATTTTAAATTATTTATTTTAACCTCAATTTCTGATTGTTTTTTAATGAAATCCTCATCTAATAAATCTTCAATATCTGAACTAACAATATAAATATCAGCATTGAATTCATAAGCATTTGTTATCTCTACAAATCCTAAGCCTAATTTTGTTAAATCATTTTTACGTTTTTGAGTTCTTTCAGCTTTGATTTTAGCTTTTTCTTTTGCCTCATTATCTTTACGAGTTTTAACAGTTGTAATTGCATTTGAAACATTCAAAGTCAATTTATATTCCGTAAGAGTTTCAGCTTCAAAATCAGTGGATTTAATAAGCTTTAAATCATCATTTACTTTTGATATGTACTTAAAAATTTGATCTTTGTATTTCTTTTCAGAAGTTGAAAGATTTACTTCAATTCCTATTTTATCGAATGTGATAAAATCTATACTTTCAGCAGCGCACAACTCATTGAAATAAGCTTCGATTGATTCCTTTTTTTCTGTTTTAATTTTAGTTTCAACAGAATCAATTTTATCTTTTAAAGTGTTAATCGCAGATTTATATCTTTCTGAAATTTCAGTTTTATAAATTTCATCAAATTCATTATAAGGAGCATTTACCTTTTCCTTAATGAACTTTCTTTGCTCTTCAAAGTCGGATAATTCTTTATTTAATTCGGCTCTTAGCTCTTTTAAGGATTTAACTGTTTCAATGGTTGCAACTTGTTTGTTGAGCTCTAAATCTTCAATTCTTTTTAAAACTTCTTTTCCAGCTTCTTTTTAGCTTATGTGTTATTATTGGCGATTGAACCAATTTTATTTCATTTTTCATTTTATACAGATGTTAGTTTGTGTAAATCTTTTTTCGATAATGATATCAATGCTTTAATTCCATTATTTATGTTAGAACAATACTTTAGGTTGGTTTCTCTAATTTGAGTCATTAAAATGCGTTTCTCCACTCTAATTTTAAGAAGTAAATTTGTGTATTTTTCTTCTTTAGGATTTGGAATAAGCTTTGCGTTTTCTCCCAAAATCATAAACGTATAGTGATGCTTTTGATTAAGTTCTAAAAGCTTATCATATCTATAATTTAAAATAGATAATCTATGTTGTAGGTTTTCAGTATTTTTCATTGTTGCTCTATTAAATTTGATTTATTCTTAAAACCTTTGTTTTACCATCATCCAAAGTGACATATTGAAATCCCATCTTTAGCTTTTGTTTCTCTTCCTCTTTAGCAATCTCAAGAACTTCTAAAGCCGTCTTTTTACTTCGTTTCTGTTCCTCAAAAAGATTTACATGAGAGTCAGAATTTTTAGGACTTTCTTTTCTTGCCATTAGATTTGATTCTTGAAATTTTCAAAGAAGTTGTCTAATGCGTTAATCTCGTTCGGAGTCAACTCATGGTATTGCTTACCATTTACCAACCATCTTCCGTTTTCTAAAGCGATTTTCATTTCTGTTTCCATGACTAATTAGGCTTTATTTTAGTTACTATTGTAATCGAACATTTTTGACTATAATCTTTGTTCAACTCCGATAATGGTTTATCGAATTTAGGGTCGTTGCGGTCTACAAAACGCTGGGTTCTGTCTCCTTTGATTTCTCTAACTATTGGCATAGTTGTTTTTTCAATAATTTGATTTATATTTGTCATCACTCTATTTGATTTTTGCACTTGCTCGGTGCTATTAAATTTGATTAATACCTCTAGTTTGCGCTGGAGGTTTTTATTTTTTCATCTTATCCTTGAATTTATTCTCAAGTTGTCGTTTCGATGGCTTCTTATTTTCGGAAGCGATGCCAAGTTTTTTGAATATGATTTCATTTGCCTTTTGCAAAATCTTCAATTCAGATTGTGAAACCTCAATGTTAGTTGCCATGGATAGCGTACAAATAACCTATACACATTCCAGCGATAACTGAACAAATAACCATGCCTGCTATTGATACCTCAATAGGAATTGATTTCTCAATTTTTAAAAGCATATTTTCAATTTTGTTTCTCATGTTCTTGATTTTCGATTGTTAATTCTAAAAGTTCTTTTACTTTTGATTGGTGCTCTTCTGGAATAGACCAAAACTGACCAAACCAATGATGCCTTAAAGTCAAGGCTGATTTTTCCAACTCTACAGAAGCTAAAATGATAAACTTCGTTTTTTTACTCACTTTAGAATATAGGTCTTTGATTTCGTCGATTAAATTGATTGTTTGATTCATGTTGATTACTTATTAATTCGTGCCGTAGTTGCTTCGATGCTACATCTAAAATGCTACGGCTATATTTTTGTATTTTGTTTGATTTTCTGTTTCGTTGACCTTACGCATACCGTATCGTGCTCACGTTTTAAGATGTATTAAAGGAGTTCCACCTATATTGATAATCTATCCCGTAGATTAGTTTTTACATTGCCCCGCCCGTTATTCTGCTATATGTTCGTCAGTCAATCCAAATATGTCAATGAACGATTTTATGCTTTTTTTCAACATTGGTATTAAAAAAGTATTTACCTTTGTTGTTGTATGGTACAAATATACAAAGTTTTTACGAAGTACCAAAGTTTTTACGAAGTTTTTACAAAATATTATGTAGAAATAATGAAAGTTATTGATAATCAAATAGATATTAATTTTAAAAAACTAATTTTTTTATTAGAGAAATTAGATTTAGAATTTCCTATTGCCGAATTATCAAGGAAAACAGGCTATTCCGAAAGTACTATTAGCCCATATTTAAAAGGTAAAGTGAAGCCTTCTGCGAAGTTTTTACAAAGTATTCTTAATAATTTTAATGTTAACCTTGATGATTTTACCGAAAAAAACGAAGTAGAAACTGATTTAATTTTAAAACAATCTAAAGATTTAGGCGTGCCTTACTACGACATAGATTTTACAGCAAGTTTTTTAACTATTGAAAACAATAGCCAGCTAAAACCAAACTCTTATATCAATCATCCTTTTTTTGCTGGGTGCGATTATGTAGTTAGGGCTTCTGGTCAATCAATGGCTAAGGTTATAAGTCACGGTGACGCCATTGGTTTGATAAAGGTTGATAATTGGCGGGAGTTTTTCCCTTTTGGAGAGATTTACGCTATTGTAACAAAAGATGATCAAAGGATGATTAAAGTAATTACTAAAGGAGAAACAGATGATACTTATACTCTTATTAGCAAGCCCACAGAATCAAAGAAAGACGAGTTTCCGACCCAACAAATTAAAAGAAGCAGTATCTTATCAATATTTAGAGTTCAAGCTTCTAGTCACTTATTTTAACTTTAAAAACCATACTATGAAAAAACTATTTTTTATTCCATTGTTTCTATTGTCGATATCAATGTTAGGTCAAATAAATGTAATTAAAACTGAGCCATTGGTTGAAATTGGAAAGGTTGGAGCTTTTGGATCTAACGATGTTTCTATTAGAAAGGATGAATCTAGTAAAACATACTTTTTTAGCTATAAAGATATAACGTATAAACAGCTAACTAATTTAGAGTCCTTTTCTTTTGTAGATGAAAAAAACGCTTTTGATAACCTTTATAATATGATAATTAAAGGTTTTGATGATATGCCAGAAAGTGACATTGTTCTTGAGTTGCCTAGAACAATAGTTAGTTTACACTTTACTAAAGCAATGGGAATTGTAAATTTTCAATTTATTCAAAATAAAAATGGCGTAATGTCTATTTCAAGATATCTAACAAAAAAACAAGTAAATAAATTATTTGGGAAAACGGAATAATGAATTCAGTTGATAAGAAAATATTATATCTAATCGATTTATTAATCTTTAATAATAAGATTGATAATGTTCGTCAATTTTGTAAAAAAATTGGTATGCTTGAGCAAACTATTTCTAAAATTAAAAAAGGTACTTCACACTTTACAGTGAAGCATATTAAAAGCATTGGAGAGGTTTATAACGTCAATATTAATTGGATTTTTGATATAGAGGAAGTGATCTATTTAAAAAACGTTGGTGTACAAAAGGTGTACAAATCGAAAGAATTAATCCAAAAATCATAAATTAAAAACCCAATAAAATAAGGGGTTAACAAAAATTTAAAGTCGTTTTTTCGACTTCGATTCTCGGCGACTCCACAAAAACCGCCAATAAATACAAGTGTTGGCGGTTTTTAAATTAAAAAAAGTGTACAAAATGAAGCACAATTTTACTATTCCAAAGATTGTTTCTTACCAAGATTTAACTAAACCTTGGTATGTTTATTTTCGATTTGATGGAAAGTTAGTGCGTAAAAAATACGGCATTAATTATGCTCACACTTTTGAAAATAGAATGTATGAGGCAACTATTTTACGTGACCTATTAGAAAAAGAATTGAATAAGGGGTGGAACCCTTTTGTTGGTGATCTATATGCGTATGATACTAAAAAAAATGTAATCGATGCAGTTAAATTCGCATTAGACAAAAAAGAGCCTAATATTTCAGAAAATACAAAACAAGCCTATGGACTTGCTGTAAAATTCTTTAATGCTGCAACTAAAAAACTTCATTTACAAAATTTAAACGTTTTAGAATTAAAGCGAATTCATGTCAAAGCAATATTTGAGCAAATACGCAAGGATAGATCCTGGTCCAACAAATCATATAATAAGAATTTAGGCTACATTAAAGCGGTATTTAGTGAATTGATAGAACACAATGTTATTGAGAATAACCCAGCGCATGGCATCAAAAGTTTAAAGGTTGGAGAAATAATAGCGAATACTCCGGCTACTGATAAGGAGGTGAAAGAGATTAAAAAGCATTTATTAGAAAATTTTCCTAGCTTTTATTTATTTGTGATCACTATTTTTCATACCGGCATTAGACCAAAAGAATTATTATCGCTTCAATTATCAATGATCAATCTTGAAAAGAATGAAATTTTACTTTCGAATGAAATTACTAAAACGGGGTCTGCCCGAATAGTTCCAATAAACAAACATTTAAAAGTATATTTTGAAAATCTTGAAATTGACACGTTTCCAAAAGATTTTTATTTATTTGGTACCAGGAGAGTACATTCTAATCGAGGATTAAATAAAGAATTAGATTTTCTTCCGGCACCAAAACCATTAGATAGAGATTGCGCCTCTAAATTATGGCGTAAATTAGTAAAAGATGATTTGGAAATCGAAGCAACTCTTTATTCTATGAAACATTTAGGAGCTCACAAGAAAATACTTGCCGGAATGGAACTTGATACGCTTCGAGAACTTTATGGCCATACTAGCCAAATGATGACTTTGAGGTATGCTAAGAATGTAAAAGAGGTTTATCGTAAGCAAATAATGGAAAATTCTCCTGATTTTTAAAATACAATTTTTTGGTTAAATTATATACAACAATCGTTAGAAATTATATAAAAAATGGGATGCACCCATTACAGATGCACCCCACCAACCAAAACAAAAAAAAATTACTTTTTCCAGTTCCAAACACTCAACTTAAAACCACCTAAAAAATACTGCTCATTACCTATCTTTTGATAAGAACTTGTATATTGATTTCCCCTAGCGTTTTGAACATCAAAATCAACCTTCCAAGTGCCCTGATTCAAATCCTTATTAACTCCAACTCCAGCACCAAGTAAAAAACGCAAATAAGTTTCTTTAACTGGAGCACTAATAGTCTGAGGTTTTAATGTATAGTCTAGTTTCATAGATTGAACTTCACCTCTAACTAATCCACTCATTATAGCAGTCATATTTTTATCATTAAACGAATTCGAGAACTCTTTTAATTGGATGGCTTTATTGTACATGGCCAATTTTAGAGCCGTAGAAGCATTTAAGTAATCAAGTTTTAATTTCTTATTTTCTTCTTGTAATTGTGCAATTAATTTAACTTTTGAACTATCTATAATAGCTTTTGAAGTGTACCCATGGCCACCCTCTGTACTAACAGCCTTACCTTCTGTACTAACGATTTTACCCTCTGTACTAAGGTCTTTTTGCGTTGGTTTAACAGCATTAAAACTTCCATTAACCGATGGCGTGGTAACTTCTACTTTGTTTGGAACAACTTCTTTTTCATTTCTGCATTTAAAAAATAGCAGAATTAAAGTTATTACTCCAACGATAACTAAGGCTTTCCATAGCCAATTAAAATTTATATTTTTCATGTCATTTATACTTAAATTAAACAATAAACCTATTTTTGATACTAGCCACTCCTTTACGATAATTAGCTTCTGCCGTTGCATCTAATGAGTTCCATGCAGCATAGTTCTCGTTGTGTCTATCGATGTAGTCAGATAAGAACCTAACAAAGTTGTCTACGCTATCCCAAACAATAAATTCAACGTGAAGCTTACCTCTTTGTAACGGGTGATTATCATCCATTGGAATGGTTTTATATCCATTAGGGAAATATGGCTTCACTTTATCACCCCACGCTCCTGATTCCATGCCAGCAGAACCTGTTAGTTGATATTGCTTACTGGTGAAATGAGCAGTTTCCAATCGCATAATACGCTCAAGCAATTGAGCACGGTCTTTATTCTTTTTCGCAAAAGCTACCAAGGCATTCTGTGCGTTAGTTGGTGTGAACATCGGTTAATAGTTTTAAAAGTTCGTTTGGTTCTACTTTATAATTCTGAAACGTATCACCTTCTTTTGGAATTTCGTTTGGAATTTTCCAAGCTTCTACTTTGCCGTTGTATTTGATTATCTTCCAATAATAAGTTGGAATAAGCAGTTTTCCTGCTTTTTCAGTTCCGTAAATTCCGCCAGTCGTTATATCAGTGTCAAATTCTTTTGCAACTGTTCTAACATAATTTTCGAGTTCCTTCCAAGTACCACGATTAAATTGAAATATTTGCGGAGCTTCATTGTCCATTAACATAGATTCTATTTCAGTTTTCTTTGACCAAGTGAAATCATCACATGGAGAATAGTGTCCTCTGTCAAATTTTTTAGAAACTCCTTTATAATCTTTATTCTCTGCCTGACAAGATTTGCAAAGCAAACTATCTGCATGAAATACTGTGCGCTTTGCTTCTGCAAGATTATTGGCATGTTCTTTCGTTAGAATGTAATGCGTGTAAATAGGTTCATGAATTACTGTATCAAAATGGATTTCATACGCTGTATGTTTCAAAACTATTTGTTGAGAAAAGCATATTGTTGATGTCAACAATATGGTAAGTAATAATAGCTTTTTCATAATATTTTTGTTTTCAGGTGTTTTAATCGGTGTTTTTGCAGTGACTACTTTTTGTGGGGTGGTCGCGCTGTTCTTAACAATCGCTTGTTGTTTAAGCGCTTCAAGGTTCTTAGTGAGCGTTTCAATTTGCTGATCTTTGGCTTTAATTGCTTCGTTAGTGCTACTTGTAGGGTCAATAGACTCTACGTTTTCAACGGTTTGCCGTTGGGCTGAGGGGGCAGGCTTTTCATTGGTGTGACGACTCAATGCGATTGCAAACATGAAGACGGCAATAATCATGATGGTCAACACAAAAAGTAAGTTAAGTACTAGGTTGGTAACGGCGTCAACGTACCCAGGCCAGAAAATATCTGACCCATCACCAGCTCCATCATGTTCCATCTAGACTAATCCCTTTTCTAATTTATCAATGACCAATTAATTGCCACCAAAACTCTGCACGCTTGCAATTTGATTGCTTGGATTGCCTTGCACCAAACGGGCAATTTGTGAGATGGCAGTCATTTCTTGGATGTGGAGCGTGACTAAGCGAGTTCGTGCTTGGTAGTAACG